>DATNQC010000278.1:0-5000 GCA_036702885.1 Oculatellaceae cyanobacterium
ATACGAAAAGTTTCGGCCTCTTCAGGATGCCCAATTTGAAAGCGACTTTGACCGGGCCGTGAAAAAACTGCCCAAGCCCAGGGGCCGCAAAAACAAGAAGGAGACGGATGATGCGTAGGCCCGGCCTGGGTTTTGACCATCTCGTGGAGATGCACGACATGGTGGAAAGACAACCCCTGACAGCGGGTCATGCGGTGGCGCTTGACCATACCGAGGACATGCTCGATATGGTTTGGCACTCAACCGGGGTGGATTTATCCCCCATGACCCTGCACCAGCCTATCAGACAGGGGGCGGATGATGAGTAAGTCGATACTTGCTGAGAAGTATTTAGGATGGCTTCCTGACCATTGGGAAAGATGTCAATTGGGTGACTTATGCCTGAAAATTCTTGATGGTGTACACCAAACGCCAACCTATGTGGAAGAGGGTATTCCTTTTTTAAGGGTAACTGATTTGCAAAACTCTCTGATTGACTTGTCAAAGGTAAAACGAATTTCTAAAGAAGAGTTTGAAGAAATAACTAAAAACAATAAACCTGAAAAAGGGGATATACTTCTATCCAAAAACGGTACAATTGGCTTGTCCAAAGTTATTGATTGGGATTGGGATTTTGCGACTTTTGTAAGTCTTGCTTTGCTGAAATTGCCAAAAAGGAACTGTAAAATCAGGGCTGATTTCTTATGTCGCCTATTTGAGTCAGAGGTTATTTGGCAACAGATTAGGAACTATTCTAAAACAGGGACAGTAACCAATTTACACTTGGAGGAGATCCGAAAGCTGTGGGTTCCTCTCCCCCCCAAGCCGGAGCAAGACCGCATTGCCGCCATCCTCGGCACCTGGGACGAGGCCATTGCCAAAACCCAAGCCCTGATTGAGCGGAAGGAGCGGCGGCAAATAGGCATTGCGTTGAAATTTTTTGAGAAGCTCATTAAGGAACAACATCAGGTAGTTTTGGCTAAAGACATCTTTGAACCTATCTCTGAAAAAAATGCTCCTGATATGCCTCTACTAGCAGTAACACAGGATCAAGGGGTTATCCCACGAGACTTACTAGATAGACGGGTTGTTATGCCTGAAGGGAATGTTGATGGCTATAAGGTTGTCCGAACAGGTGACTTTGTAATTAGTCTTAGATCCTTTGAGGGAGGACTTGAATACTCGAATTATGAAGGCTTGATTAGTCCTGCTTATACAGTAATCCGGGCTGTACAGCCTATCAATCATGACTTTTACCGTCATTATTTCAAATCGAGAAGTTTTATCGGTCGGCTAAACCCTTTGATTTTTGGAATTAGGGACGGGAAGCAGATTCCATTTCGGGATTTCAGCGCTGTAAAAGTGCCATATCCCTCAATGGAAATACAGGAAAGCTTAGCTGATGTTCTTAATGAAGTCGATAAAGAACTTAAGGCGACAAGAGAATATCTGGATTTGTTGCAAAACCAGAAAAAAGGCTTGATGCAAAAGCTGCTGACGGGCGAGTGGCCGGTGGCGGCGGCGCAAACACCCCAACTCCAGGAGGCGGCGGGATGACTGAAATCCTAACCTTTGAGGATGCGATTGAGCAGTCAGCCCAATACCGGAAACGAAACCTGCTGCTGGGGAATGGCTTTAGCATTGCCTGTAATCCAACCATCTTCACCTATGGCTCATTGTATGAACAGGCGAAGGAAACACACTTTGAAGACATTCCGGAAGCTGCAAAATTGTTTGAGGTGTTTGATACCAAAGACTTTGAAGTGGTGATTCGAGCTTTGGAGAACGCCTCCAAAACCTTGCCGGTCTTTACCACGAAAGGCACGACGATCACCAATAAAATGCAGCAACAAGCAGAAGAGCTTAAAACGGCTTTGGTGAGAACGATTGCGGACAATCACCCTGATATACCAAATCAGGTTGCAGAAGAAAGGTTCTGGGCTTGCCGTCGCTTTTTAGCTTATTTTTTGAACGGGGAAAATGATGGCCGGGTCTACACATTAAACTATGATCTGCTTTTATATTGGGCCGCCTTGCATGACGATCCCGAAGAGGAGGAGTTGGCTCTGTCTGTCAATGATGGGTTTGGCAGGGACGAGGATGAATACGACACGGATTACGTGACGTGGCAGGGAGAAAATAATGCCAGGGATCAACGTCTGCATTATCTTCATGGTGCGATCCATCTGTTTGATGCAGGCAGTGAACTCAAGAAATATACGTGGGTGAACACGGGTGTTCCGCTTTTGGATCAGGCCAGGGCTGCGATGGGGCAAGGCATGTTTCCCTTGTTTGTGGCGGAGGGGACCAGTCAGCAAAAACTGGCAAAAATAAAACATAGTGCCTATTTGTACCATTCTTATAAAAGCTTTTCTGAAGTGATGAAGCAGAAAGATCAAGCATTGTTTATTTATGGTCATTCTCTCGCTGAAAACGATAAACACATTTTGGACAAAATTCCCAAAGGCAAAGTTCCTCATATATTTGTGAGTTTATACGGAAATCCTGATGAGAATCACAACAAGGCAATCATCCAAACAGCCCACCGCTTGAAGAGCCATCGACATGAGCGGTTTCCTTTAAAAGTTTCTTTTTATGATGCGGCTTCGGTCAATGTCTGGGGGGATAACTGATGACTGTTACGGGCTTCCGAACAACCGAAAAGCACCTGAGCCAGGTTCCGGCGCTGCACCTGCTGCAAAACCTGGGCTATACCTACCTGACGGTTCAGGAGGCGGAAGCCCAGCGCAACAACCGTCTTTCCAACGTCATTCTGGAACCCATCCTCCGGGAGCAGCTCAAATCCCTGAACCGTATCCACTACAAGGGACAAGACTATCTTTTTTCGGAGGAAAACATCCAGTCGGCCATCCAGAAGTTGAAAAACATCCGCTATGACGGCCTGGTGCGCACCAACGAGGAAATCTACAATCTACTGACCCTCGGCACCAGCCTGGAGCAAACCATCGAGGCCGACACCAAAAGCTTCAGCCTCAAGTACATCGACTGGAAAAACTGGGAGAACAATGTCTTCCACGCCACGGCGGAATTTTCCGTGGAACGCACCCGCAGCACCGAGACGTGCCGCCCGGACATCGTGCTGTTCGTCAACGGCATCCCCTTTGCGGTCATCGAGTGCAAGGCCCCCAAGGAAGACCTGGAGCAGGGCGTTTCCCAAAACATCCGCAACCAGACAGAAGAATACATCCCCAAGCTCTTTACCTACACCCAACTGGTGCTGGCCACCAACAAGAACGAGGTGAAATACGCCACCACCGGCACCCCGTCCAAGTTCTGGGCCGTCTGGCGGGAGAAGGAAGATTCGCCGGAAACGGTTCTGGAGGTTGTCCAAAAACCCCTCGATGCGGAGCAAAAGGCCAAATTATTTTCGGATTTTCCGGAAGAGGCGGGCATCCAGGCGATGATTGAGGAGGCCGGGGGCCGTCAACTGACGGAACAGGACAAGGCGCTTTACAGCTTGTGCCGCCCGCAACGGCTGCTGGATCTGGCGTTTCGCTTTACGGTCTTTGATGCCGGAGTGCGCAAGGTGGCTCGCTATCAACAGTTTTTTGCCGTCAACAATATCCTCAACCGGGTCAAACAGTATGATTCGGAAGGGCGGCGACAAGGCGGCGTCATCTGGCACACCCAAGGGTCGGGCAAGTCGCTTACGATGGTGATGATGGCCCGCGTCTTACAGATGGAACCCGGCATCGTTAATCCCCGCGTGGTGCTGGTGACGGACCGGGTGGATTTGGACGATCAGCTCAAGAAAACCTTTGCCAACACGGGTCTTTCGCCGGTTCAGGCCAAAAGTGGCAGGCACTTGCTCAAGCTTATCAAGGAGAACAAGCCCAGCATCATTACCACCATTATCGACAAGTTTGATACGGCCCTGAACGTGGAATCGTACCAGGACACTTCGCCCAACATCTTTATCCTGGTGGATGAAAGCCACCGGAGCCAGCACGGCACCATGCACGCTAAAATGCGCAAGCTGTTCCCAAACGCGTGCTACCTGGGCTTTACCGGTACGCCGCTGATGAAAAAGGAAAAAAGCACCTTTGATAAGTTCGGCGGCATTATCGACAAGTACACCATTGACCAGGCGGTGAAGGACGGGGCCGTGGTGCCGCTTCTGTACGAGGGCCGCCATTCGGAGCAGGAAGTCAACAAGGACGCTATTGATACCTGGTTTGACCGGGTGTGCCAAGGGCTATCCGAGGAGCAAAAAGCAGACCTCAAAAAGAAATACGCCCGCGCCGAGATGTTGAACCGGACCGAACAGACCATTTATTGTCGGGCCTTTGATATTAGCGAGCACTACCGGCAGAACTGGCAGGGTACGGGCTTTAAGGCGCAACTGGTGGCACCGAGTAAAAAGGCGGCCATTCAATACAAAAAATTTCTGGATGACATCGGGCATGTCACCTCTGAAGTGCTGATCTCTCCGCCGGATCAGCGAGAGGGCTATGACGACCCGGAAGAAGACAACATTGAAGATGCGGTGTTGAATTTCTGGCAAAAGATGATGCGCCGCTTTGGCAGCAAAGAGAATTACGAGAAAAACCTGATCAATGGTTTTAAAAACGGGGACGAGCCGGAAATCATTATTGTTGTAAGCAAGCTCACAACCGGCTTTGACGCTCCGAGGAACACCGTTTTATATCTAACTCAGAAACTTAAAGATCATACATTGCTTCAAACGATTGCGCGTGTGAATCGCCTATTTGAAAATAAGGAGTTTGGCTACATTATTGACTATGCCGGTGTTCTTGGCAATTTAGACAAGGCACTTTCACAATATGGTGAATTAGCTGAAAATTTCGAGGAAGAAGATTTAGAAGGGATCTTTACAGATATAAAAGAGGAGATAGAGAAGCTCCCCCAAAAGCATTCCGACTTGTGGGCGCTCTTTAACCCGGTCAAAGATTCGGCGGATGAGGAAGCCTACGAACGTCATCTTTCAGATGACAAGCTCCGGCAGGAGTTTTACGAGTTGCTTTCGCAATACTCCAAGG
>DATNQC010000285.1:0-5458 GCA_036702885.1 Oculatellaceae cyanobacterium
AACCGCAAAGCTCGGATTTTGTTGCTGCGGATGCGCCATCAGGCAGCCCCTCCATTGAAGAGCTGCCTCAAAATACCAAGCTGCGTGGAGAAGGAGGCGTCGATTAGACCGCTATTGGTTTCAATAATGCAACTCCCGGCATCCACCGCCGGATCATCCATCACAATCAACTCCGCATCCAGGTTGGGGATGGGCTCATCCTTCAACATCCGCTTAACCACCGCCACATCATCCGGATTGAGCTTTATGAGAATGCTTTTGCTCTGCCGCCCCGCCTTCTGGATGGTGTCTCGCACCAGCCCCATCACCAGGCTTTCATCGCAACTGACTTCTGTTTTAATAATCCGGGCGGCGACTTCCACTGCAATGGAAGCAATTTCGCTGGTAACAGACAACAGCGCCTCTTCTCTGGCGTTCATCAGACGTTCAATGGCATCTCTCAGTTCAGAAATAACCGTCTCCGCCCGTACAAGCCCTTCCTGAAAACCTTCCTCGTAAGCCTGCTCACGAATGGCATTGGCTTCTTCATGGGCCTTGCTAATTAACATCTGATCTTCAACCCGGCGATATCCCCGCCGCCTGTCCGAAGTACGATTCTCGCTGCGTCGCTCCGGCAGCAAGCCCGACTTCACTGCTTCCTCACTCCATTCAAGCGGTGGCGCTTTTTCCTCATTCCGGGTTTCCAACGACAACGACGCCTCTTGGGCGGCCTGGCTTAGCTTGTGTTGTTGCCGTTTGATAATCATACGATGGCGTTCCCTTCTCCAGGGTTGAGCTCACTATGCACCCAGAGACGTGGCTTCCAGGCGGCGTTGCAGGTGCCGGCACAAAATTTCTTCAATGCGGGACGGAAGGCGCTCCGGCTGCTCCACATCGGCGTCCGCCATCAGGGGGGCCAGTGGATGAGCGCTACCAAGGCGACAGGCTTCCGTCAATGCCTGCCGGACAGCAGGACGTTCATCCTGAACGCAGGCCAACAGTTCATCGGCAGAATATCGCTCCGCCAGTTTCGACAAAGCCCCGGAGCGCTTTGCAGAGGGTTTGCTTGCACCGCTGGAACGAAAGAGCGATTTGAGACGCTTGAGGTGCTCCGCAACGCAATGAATATCCAGATTCTGCTCAATATGTTTTGGCTCGCCATAAAAGGCAATCAGCTCTTTCTCCTCCTCATTAAAGGTCCGGAGCACTTTACTCCGCTGGCTGGCCGGCAGCATTCGGAGGAACAGCGCAACAGCGCCATACTTATCATGCGGGCTAGGACCTTGTGGGCGAACGGGAGCAGCGGGCATTACCGAAGCCGCCGCAGCTTGTCGAACCGTTTCAGAACTGGTTTCCGGTAATGTCAAAGGACCAACCGGAACCGTGCCGGTTGTCTCAATCGGCCCATTTTCCTGTTCGTATCGATTCAGGTAAAACATGAGCGCGCTGTCCGCGGACTGATTAATCAGCGCCACCTGTTGCTCATGACTCAACTGGAATTCAGGCGTATGCTCCTGCCCATAAGTAGAAGCCACAACTTGCTTCGCCTGAGTATAAACATCCAGCGCAAATTCCTGTAGCAAGCGCTTTTTAACATCGCTGGGAATGCGCAACTGGAAGCACTTCATCATCCCCATATAAATGCCTTCCGCAAACAGCGTCAGGCCCTGGGTGGACGTTTTTTCATCCCAAGGAATCAGTTGCTCCGTGCCAGGAAGTGAAATACCCGGCTCCTTCAGGATTTCCCCTAGCGCAATATTGCTGAACTGCGCCAGAATCTCGATATTCTCCTGCACCTCATCCGAAGGCAGACCGGAACCAGCTAAGCGTTCCGCAAAATGGCGGTTCAACTCCTGGAGAAATGACTGAAAATCCACATTCTCCAAAGCCATTACAATTCCTCCGGCAAGTCGAAGGGTAAGCCTTGGGATGACGTCTGCGTCAGCTCTTCCTCAATCAGCACGCTGGCGCTTTGACTGAGCAGCATTTGCAAATCCGCCTGGGTTTTTAACAAAGGCTGAACCGGCGCATGGGGAACATACCAGAACCCAACCAGAAGTTTCGCAACGCTAAACAACTTCCAGGCCAATGACTCCAGCATCGGCTTGCGTTCTTCCCAGGATTTTCCGGTTTCACGCAACTTTTGGGCGCTTTGGAATACCCCTCTCAAAAACAGATCAATCACCATCAGCGCTTTTTCGGCATCCAACTCCAAAGGCTGCTCCGAGTATGACAACGGAATATACCGTTCGCGGGAAAGTTCATCCGCCGCGGTTTTAGTAAAGCTGTAGATAATAAATCGGGTTTCTTCCAGCTCCATCTGCGGCAAGCCATTTTCCGCCAGCTTGTCGTGCAGGCGGTTGGCCCATTCCATTGCCAATTGCTCAGAAGGTAAAATCGATTGGGTCATATTGGTATTAAACGCGTTTTTCCACTATTTTGAACCATTCATCCGACTTTTTTAAGACTTTTTGGAGGATCCGCCCCATCAGGAGGCTTCAATCCAGCTTTTAATCTGAAGTCCCAAATCCTCATCATCCACCGTCTCCGAGGAGACAACATCTCGAAGTTCTTCCAAAGCCGGGGCTAACACTTCTTCCAGCCCGCCGCCAGTAATTTGCCGGGAAGCATCAACCGTTGCAGACGGCATCGGTGGAGCCGCCATCGCTTGTTTTTGCGCTTCAAGCAGCATTTGCGTCTGCTGCTGGGTTGCTTGCAACTGCGATTGCTGCTGATAGGCCAAATCTCTCAATTGAGCCAGTTCCCGCTGCGTTTCCTGCAATTCCTCCTCTATGGGGCCGCCGCCGCTCTTTCTCATGCCTAAGAGCATCATCAGGAACACCAGCACAATACTACCGCCACCCAGCCAGTATAGCCAGTTTAAGTTGGCGCTGGACGCACTATCACTTGTCATCGGCTTGGCGCTCGACAGGGGTTCCAGTTGCGGCAAGGTGCTTTTGGCGATGCTGACATTCTCCGGCTTGACCTTTGGGCTTGCCGCACGGGCCAGCAGAAGTTGCAGTTCATTCAGGCTCATATTAGGGAAATGCGCGGAATCAATGGTCACCGCGATGGAAATATCCTCCACCATCCCGATTGGCAGGGTTTCCATCCATTGCGTTTTGGAGTTGTTATAGGTGACTTCCACACCATTGCGCAGGTAATCCTTACGGTTTGCCGCTCCCATAGCACTGGCTTCCAAACCGTTCGGCAGCAAGCTGCTGACAGGGCCTCCAGCCCCCGGTCCTTGGCTACCAGTGTTCAGATTTTCATTGAACGACTGCTTGCTGCTCACTACCGCGCCTTGAGGGTCGAATTCCTGCACCAGCATTTCCTTTGGCGCTTGACGAAGCTCCGTACTGACCGTCACCACGTAGTTCCCCGCACCCACCAGACGATCCAGCTGGGCAGCCACCTTCTGCTTCATGTAGTTGTCCTGTTCTTCCAGCTTGTCATCAATCTCTGAGCCGGAATCCAGCACGCTGCTATAGGTGTTGCCGTTGGTATCGGAAATGGCAAGTCGCGACGCTTCCAGACCTTGAATGCTTCCTACCATCAAATTGCTGATGGCGCGAACCTGATTGCGGGTTAGCATCGTCCCCACGGGAAGCGTCACCTGTACAGACGCCGACACCGGCTTCTCCTCGCTCTTAAAGAGCGTCTGTTCCGGAATGGCGATACTGACTGCAGCATCTTCAATCGGATCAATTTTTCGGATCAGACGGGCCAGCTCGCCTTGCTGGGAGCGGATCAGTTTAATCCGCTTCTCCTCGCGGGAGGCGGTCAAATCACCTTTATCAAAGGCTTCCAGACCCACGTTTTTATCCATCAGGCCCGACTGAACCAGTGTAATCAGGGCTTTGTCCCGATCCTTAATGGTTGCGCCTTGCTCAAACTGCAGCTTAACCTTGGTATCCCCTTCGGAATCATCATAGTTTACATGCAAGCCCTGACGCGCCAGCAACGCCTGAATCTCAATGGCTTTACCAAGACTGGTCACCTTGGCCAGGACAAGTTGCTCTTTCGTTAACGGTTTATCCCCCGGCGCCTTACTGCCGCCCATCTGTCCGGCGGCAACAATAATCACAATCAACACCACAACCAGTCCAACGCCAGCTGCAATGAGCAAACGTTTATTTTCCAATAGTTGCTGTATGAAAGGGGGCATACCGGAACCGTCTTCCTGGTTGCTATATAAAATCGGCCTATCCTATCTTAAAATGAATGTCACACCGTCCTTATCGGGCAGTCAGATGATTTTATCCAGAGCGGTCTCCTGCAAGCACAGGAATTCCCGCCTGTCAGGCATGGTAAGCAGGTTGGCACAAAAAGCAAGGTGGGGACTCAAGGGGAGAAACCTTTTTCATGAGGCTCGATAAAACAGGAATTTCCAGTTTCAGACGCTTCATTATTCGCGGAATGGCCGTCGCACTCATTCTCATCGGGGGCGTTACGTATGGCCCCATGGGGAACATTGCAGCGGCTGAATATGATTTTCTGAACTTTTTATCCAGGCAGCCCGCCGAATACATGAATGTCTTTCGCCAGGCCGTCCAGCAATTCGGCCTGACGCGCGTCATTCTCGACTTTGAGGCATCCGGCAACGGCGAGAACAATCAAACGCTCTTTTTCGTGGACTATCAGCAAAAATACGGCGGCCCTCACGGCAACGGGACCCAAACATCCATTGAGGACTATATTATTGACCCCATCGTCAATAACCCGGAGCATCTAGAGCGGAACCGCAAGGTCTTTGAAACGCTGGAAGCTACGCCCGTTAAAGTACCCAGCGGTCAAGCCCTTCTAAACGTCTGGTATGTTCGCCCACAGACAGAAAAGCCCACCGTGCTCATACTCATGGGCAACGACAACAACTGGCGTAGAGTGGAACAAACCTTGGAAACACTCAAAAAAGCCGGTCTTGGCATCGCGGCCATCGAACTCCAGGGAATTGGAGAAAGCAGTGGAAAACGAAATCTGGCGCAAGGCCCTCATAATGTGCTGGATGTCAGCAACGCACTTCAGGAAGGCTGGGGCGCCTTCTTGGAAACCCCACGTCATCAGCAAAGCCTTCTGGGTTACTCTCTTGGCTCCGTCATCATAACCCTTGCCGCCGCAAAACAAACCGGATTCCGAACCCTACATCTGGTTGCGCCCTTATGGGACCCGATTGAAGCACTGGACCACATGAAACAGCACGCCGATCCGCCCTATCATGCGTTGGACCTACACAAGGCCAAGACGGTGATTCAGGCAGCAGGACTTAACATTACAAAGGCCTTGCGCGCCTTGCGGAAATCAGCAACACCAGTCTGGATTTTCAGCGCCCGCCAGGATAGAACCACCCCACCAGACACCGGAGAACGTATTCTCTCTTTACTCCCCGACACAGCCCGGCAGATTGTGTTTGATAGCACTCACACCGGCATTTGGGATCCGGACAAACGTACCAACGATTTAAACCTGGCTGAACATCTGA
>DATNQC010000293.1:0-26643 GCA_036702885.1 Oculatellaceae cyanobacterium
ACATCGGCTTGGGTGATGGTGCGCAAAACGCCAAGTTGTTCGATCAAGGTGTTGCCGAACTACAGGCTGTCACCGGACAAAAACCGGTGGTGACCCGGGCGAAGAAGTCTATTGCTGGCTTTAAAATCCGTCAAGGCATGCCGATTGGCGCAAAAGTGACCCTGCGTGGTGATCGGATGTATGATTTCATTGCCAAGCTGACCGGCATCGTTCTGCCTCGGATTCGCGATTTCCGTGGTTTAAGTGCAAAAGGCTTTGATGGTCGTGGGAACTACAACCTGGGCCTGAAAGACCAGCTGGTATTCCCGGAAATTAACTATGACCAGGTGCAGCGCCTGCGTGGTATGAATATCACCATTGTGACCAGCGGCCGGACCGACATGGAAGCAAAAGCCTTGCTCGAGCATTTAGGCTTCCCGTTCGCCAAGGCGAAAGGCGCTGAGAACCCTCCGCAGGCGCAAGCCTCTTAATCATTAGCAAGATAACGCAGGAATTTTAGGAGATTCCATTTTGGCAAAAACATCAATGATCGTGAAAGAGGAGAAACGTGCCGCCAAGGCTGCACGTGGTAAGTTCCCGAAGGTCAAATTGCACAATCGTTGCAGTTTGTGTGGTCGTCCGCGTGGGTACTACCGCTTCTTTGGTACGTGCAGACTGTGCCTCCGTAAACTCGCCCACGAGGGTAAGCTGCCGGGTGTGCTGAAATCCAGCTGGTAGTGAAGTAACGAACAGAAGTTTAGAAACAAGGGTAAACTGACCATGTATAATGACCCCATTGCAGATTTGCTGACCCGCATTCGGAACGCTTCGAATGCAGGCCTTCCCATGGTGGAAGTACCCGCCTCCAAGCTCAAGGTTGAGATTGTCAAACTGCTTTTGAAGGAAGGCTACATCCGGAGCTATGAGATTCGCGAGGCTGGCAATCATAAGACCCTGCGGGTTTTATTGAAGTACGACGCCCAGGGCTACCCGCTGATCAGAAAACTGGTTCGCGTTAGCCGTCCTGGTCTCCGTAAATACTACAAGGCAAACAACCTGCCCAGGATCTTATCCGGTGCAGGCACGGCGATTGTCAGCACGCCCAAAGGCCTGCTGTCTGACCGCGAGGCCCGTAAAGAAAACGTTGGCGGTGAAGTTCTCTGCTACGTGTACTAATTTCTGAGCGGCCTAAGCATTAAGACAAGAAACGGAAGGTAATTAAACCAATGTCACGAATTGGCAAATCTCCAGTCCGCATTGCGGACAACGTGGAAGTTAAAATCGACGCTCATCCTAATGGTTCTACGGTAACGGTTAAAGGTCCTCTGGGGCAGTTAACGCGTACCTTCCGCCCGGAAGTGTCCTTTGCCTTGGAGGGCAATCAGGTGATTGTCTCCCGTAAGGATGACAGCCGGGAAGCTCGTTCGCTACACGGTTTAAGCCGAACGCTGTTGAACAACATGGTGTTGGGTGTCAGCACCGGTTTTTCCAAAAAGCTGGAAATCGTCGGTGTCGGCTACCGGGCGCAAGTGCAAGGCAATAAATTGGTTCTCTCTCTGGGATATAGTCATCCCGTGGAAGTAGAGGCTCCTGCCGGCATCACCTTTAAAGTCGAAGCAAACACCAAATTGGAAGTTTCCGGTTCGGATAAGGAACTGGTTGGTCAGGTAGCTGCGCTGATTCGTAGCAAGCGGCCTCCGGAGCCCTACAAAGGCAAGGGTGTAAAATACGCGGATGAGCGGATCCGTCGCAAGGCCGGTAAAGCTGGTAAAAAATAAGCCGCAAGTGATTAGAGCAATAAGATTAAGCAGGTAATCGAATTATGTTGAGCAAATTGAATCGCAAGGCAATTACCCGCAAGCGCCACTACCGGTTGCGTCGCCGTCTCGCAGGTTGCGCCGAGCGTCCAAGACTCGCTGTTTATCGCAGCGGAAAACACATTTACGCTCAGGTGATTGACGATGTTCGCGCTGTAACTTTGGCTGCTGCGAGCACCGTTGAGAAGGAATTGCGGAATCAGTCCGGCGCAAATGTGGAAGCTGCTCGCAAAGTGGGCGAGCTTGTTGCAAAGCGCGCGAAAGAAGCAGGCATTACGGCTGTTGTCTTTGATCGCGGCGGCTTCCTCTATCATGGACGCATCGCGGCACTCGCAGACGCTGCGCGTGAGGCTGGTCTCGAATTTTAATTTAACCACTCCACTGAAAAGAACCTGGTATTTGCCAGGTTCTTTTCTTTACAAGTCACGGTTTAAACGACAGGTTGGACTGGCGTTGAATGTCTTTTTCAGGAAAACGTACTGATATCTTCCCCCCCCCATGGACTGAGCAGCAAGGCTGAAACCCGACAAGAATTGTCCTTCACGCTGCAATTGATTTACGCAGCCAAGTTAACCTTGAAAACCCAAGGATCGTTGCCACACAAAAATCGGGAGGCATGACCTCCCGATTCTAAATTTGAGAAACCGGATAAAATGACCCTGCAATCACCGCTATCCGGCAGTCACTTCAGGCCGAGCCCGTAAAACAGGAATGCTGGCTACTAGCGCAACCGTATTGGAGCCCGACTCCATGCTTTCAAGGTTTAATTCCAGCGCGTTTTTATCAATTTCCACATATTTGGAAATAACATCCACCATATCATCTCTCATTTGTTCCAAGAGACTGGGGGAAAGCTGGGTGCGATCATGCATCAACACCAGCTTCAAACGATTCCGTGCATCATTGCGTGCACTCTGGACGTCTGGCAGTGTCTTGGTTTGAGCGCTTTCTCGTGGCGGATCGAGCCAATCAACTAAGTTTCGTAACCAACCCATATTATCCGGTCTCCTCTTGCTTCAAACATCATTTCTTGCAGGGCTAAGCGCTCTTGATAAAAAGACCTTTCAGTTTATCCAGCCAACTGGTTGGAACGTCCAGGTTCATAAATGGTACATCTTCACCGGAAACACGGCGGGCAATATTGCGATACGCCTGACCGGCAAGAGAATTATCCGAGTTTACAATTGGTTCGCCCTTGTTGGTGCTGATGATAATCTCCTGATCTTCAGGGATTACGCCCAGCAGTTTGATAGAGAGGATTTCCAGCACATCATCCACATCCATCATATCGTTCGTTTTGATCATCCCCGGACGCACCCGGTTAATGACCAATTTATAGTTCGTAATTTCTTCTTTTGCCTCCAAAAGACCAATGATGCGATCTGCGTCGCGTACGGAGGACATTTCTGGTGTGCAGACGACAATGGCTTCCGTCGCACCAGCTGTCGCGTTTGCAAAACCTTGTTCAATACCAGCGGGGCTGTCAAGAAGCACGAAATCGTACTCTGCGGACAATTGCTCCGTCACGGCTCTCATTTGATCTTCGTTCAACGCGGATTTGTCCCGTGTCTGCGCAGCCGGAAGCAGGCTTAAATTCGGCATACGTTTATCTTTAACCAACGCCTGGGCCAGTTTGCAGCGTTCTTCAACGACATCCACAATGTTGTAAACAATGCGGTTTTCCAGACCCATCAAAAGATCCAGGTTCCGCAAGCCGATGTCGGTATCCACCAGAACCACTTTGTAGCCCATACGCGCGAGGCCGGCACCGATGTTGGCGGTCGTAGTGGTTTTTCCGACGCCACCTTTACCGGAGGTGACGACAATGACGCGCCCGCTTTCTTTTTTTGATTTTGTCATACAGTGCACTTCCTCACATTACTGGCCAATAACTAATTCCTGGACGCCGTCTTGAAGATTTTGATCTCCCCGTCAGCCACGCGGGCCGTTTCCGGAGAAACCATGTTCTCAGCGCCATCCTTGTGATAGTAAATCCGATCCGGACGACGGGCGATATAGTCTGCAATCCGAAGCTGTAAGGCCTCAATTTTCATCGCCCGGATTTCCGATTTGAAGTTGCCCTTCGCGCCGGCATGCGCAATACCGCGAAGTTCACCCCACACCACAATGTCTCCACCGGCGGTAATTTCGCTACCAGCATGCACATCGCCCACAATGACAATATGCCCGTCAAAGCGAACAGTTTGACCAGAGCGAAGCGTTTGCCGCAAGTAAAGGGTTTCAAAGGCGGTTTCCGGTAGTTCCAGTTCAACATGCGCCGGTTCAGGAGTAACTTTCTCTGTAACCAAAGGCTCGACTAAAGGCGGAGTGGTATTGACGACCGATTCTTTTTCCGGTGGGGGCACTTCAAGCGCTTCTGGCGCAGATACGGCGGAAGAAACACTTTTTACAGGTTTGGACGCGAAATTGGGCAAATCCACATCCAGTGATTTCACTGAACTGTTCGGCGTCGCCTCCATCGGAGGCGCGACAGGTTTATTCTCAATCTGCAAAGGGAGCGGCTGGCGCAGTGGCGTCCATTGGCTCTGCAGCTTGCCCTTTACGTACAGGCCTTCATCCAGCGCAGCCTGTTGTGTTTGAGGGACGGATGAATACACCGTGCCCATGGCGGCGCCTGCACGCTGCAACTGTTGTTTAATCTTGAGCAGAATTCCTTTGGTCAAAAGCAAGTTGCCCGCGTTCAAATCCACCGAAATGGGAGCGCCATCCGTCGGCAACTGCGCAATAAATTCATCCAGGATCTGAAAAGCACGCGATGAATTACTGGCCTGAGAGACGTCAACCAACAATGTGAGCGGTTGCCTGGTCTTATATGGTTGATCTGTCAAGTTAAACACGATGACCCAAGACGCCTCTTCAATACTTCTAACGATCTATCCCGCACGCTGAATCGCTGAAATCAGTCAACAGACAGCATACTTATCAGAATCAGGAAGTATGATAACAAGCTTATAAAAGGGCCAGCCACAACTGTTACACATTTTGAAGGTAAAGTCTTGTGAAGAGATGTGGTGATGATCTCTTGGCTCACGTTAACTGCAGGTGAGCTCTTGCGTATCCTGCAGTATAGTTCGTATGATTTTGGATTGATAGCGAAAGTGCTTCCTTTAGTTCAATAGTGCTAACCTAGGGATAGGTAGAAGCATTAGTGAGCATTTTGTGCATATTGAGATGTTCTCTATTTCTCATTTCGATTGGCATTGTGAGCTTGGGTTCAATTTTGCAAAGTATTATATCTTTTGAGTGGCATCGTTTTAAGGCTTTTACAGATTTGGGGTTAATTCGTTTGTAGCACTTCGCCGGAAATCAGGATGCCTATATTTGAATCTCTCTGATAGAGTTGAGTCTCAGCGCGAAATTCAGGGAGGTGCCGGTTACAGAGATGTGTTAGCTTGATAATCTATAGTTTATTGTTAATAGCGCTTTGCAAGAAGGTTTGTTGTGTATTTATTGATGTTGCAGCATTAGTGAGTTTTTATCTTGAATAATTTCAAACACCCAAAAGTATTCTTGATGCAAAAACTGTAAAACAGCATCTTGTAGAACAGTTTTTTTTTTGAGTTAAACAAGTTTTGTTTTTATTGATTATTGGAGGCGGAATTTAGTCAATGTTGCCTTCTAATCCTGTTTCTGGTGTTAAAAATGCTGTAACGAATGTAGTGAAAAATTTTTCATCCAAAGAGGTTAGTACTTCTCACATTGGTGAGGCTGTGCCTCAAAAAGTTGAAAAGGTGGTTACTCCTTCTGTAGATGAAAGGGTGGCGGCATTAAGATCTCAGCATCCATCCTTTGTTCAGATTAAGACAAGGTTAGGGTTAGATACTGCTCCAACGCTAGAGGCTCCGCATCCTTGGGCTAAGAAATGGGCTAAAAAATGGCATAAAAAATCAGGCCGTTGGTAATATAAGGGGAGTGGAACTTGTGTCTTAGTGTCGCACCAGGCTCTCTAGGCTTTGTCTTGTTACAGGCTAGCCAGTTTTGTAATCTGAATTGTGATTATTGCTACATCCCGGCTACGGAGAGGACGCAATATAAATTCATGGCTCTGGAAGATGTGAAAACTATTTTTAAAAAAATTTTTCACATCTTCTTTTTTGTCACCGGATGGTTTAACCATTTTATGGCATGCAGGGGAGCCGTTAGCAGCCCCTATTTCCTACTATGAAGATATTATAGGTTGCTTGACTGACCTTAAAAACGAATTGCTCGGTATATCCTATGAGCTGTCATTTGACATGCAAACAAATGGCACGCTTCTTAATGATGCTTGGATAGATTTTATAAAGAAACATAGGATAGGTATCGGGATTAGTTGTGACGGCCCTCAATTTCTTCATGATAGAAATAGACGTTTTTGGAAAGGGCAAGGCACATTTGAGCAGGTATTAACCGGAATACAGCTACTAAAAGAAAATAATATTGATTTTGGAGCTTTGGCAGTTATTACCCCTGAGACTTTGGCACATCCGGATGAGTTTATTCAATTTTTCATTGATATGAAAATCCCCCATTTAGGATTATTGCCTCAAACGCCAGCGCTCCCAGGGCAAAACATGTCGATATCTAAACAAGAGTTTTATGAAAAATCATTATCATTTGTCCGACGGATAGTGCAAATTCTGGAACATTCGTCCTACAAAGTTGGGATTAGGGAGCTGGATATCGTCGCACGTGAGCTTTTTCAGCAAAGTCATGAATACTTTATTGAAACCGAGCCCTTTACAAGCATTAGTATTGATATTAATGGGAACTTTAGTACCTTTTCCCCAGACCTTTTAGGTGCACCGTCTAAAAAATACAATAATTTTATTATTGGTAATCTTCTACAAGATACACTGGAATCTGCCGCCCAAACAGAACTCTTTAAGACTATCTACCAGGATATTCAGCGAGGGGTGGATGTTTGTCGTTCGGAATGCGATTATTTTTCAATTTGCCGTCAACATACTCCCTCGGATAAATATGCAGAGCATGTTGCCTTCAATGTAAGTGAAACATATGCATGCATCTTTTCTCAGAAGGTAATTACTGATGTTTTGTTGGATAAATGTGGGGTTTGAATACATTTTCCGTTGGTGGACAAAGTTCTGTGGCTATATTGGTCAAAATAGAGATTGTCAAGCTCCTGATGCCACAAAGTTTTATCAATAGCCCTGCTATCAGGTAGTTCGCCTTCCTATAAGGAACCCCAGCTTACCTCCTATCTATGTGCGATGTGGAGATTTATGAGGATGCAGGGATAAGGGTGAGAATTAAGGATACAGTCCACGTAATGCCTTGGCGGAAGCGACACGGCCTACGCCAATCATCATGGCGGCGGTGCGGTTATCCACCTTTTTACTTTGTGCAACCTGGTATACTTCCTCAAACGCACGGCCCATCAGATAGCCCAGTTTCTCGTTGACTTGTTCTTCCGTCCAGAACAGGTGCTGGATGTCCTGCACCCACTCAAAGTAAGAAACGACAACGCCACCGGCGTTTGCCAGAATGCCCGGAATGATGAATACGCCTTTGTCTTGCAGAATCTTGTCAGCTTCCGGCGTGACGGGACCGTTCGCGCCTTCTGCCAGAATCTTGCATTGAATGCGGTCTGCGTTGTGTTCTGTAATGACGTTGGCGAGCGCTGCCGGGACCAGAATGTCCACTTTCAGCTCCAGTAAGTCTTTATTTTCGATCATCGGTAAGTCGTCAAAGCCAACAACCGTGCCACGATCGGCGACATAGCTGAGAAGCCTCGGAATATCCAGCCCTTTCTCGCTGTAGATACCTCCTTGAACATCTGAAACGGCAACCACTTTGATGCCTTGCTGATGTAAATATTTGGCGGTGATGCTGCCGACGTTTCCAAAACCCTGAACGGCTGCCGTTGGCGTATCAACACCCAATTTCAACTTTTCCAGCGCCATTTTGACGGTATGGGCAACCCCCCGTCCGGTAGCCTCTTTACGTCCCAGGGAACCACCAACGGCCACCGGTTTACCCGTGACGACGCCTGGGACAGCATAGCCGATAAAGTTGCTATAGGTATCCATGATCCAGGCCATCGTTTGCTCGTTGGTGTACATGTCGGGCGCTGGAATGTCTTTTTCCGGGCCAATCATGGACAGGATTTCTGTTGTGTAGCGACGCGCCAGGCGTTCCATTTCACCAACGCTCATTTCTTCCGGGAAACAGCAAACCCCACCCTTGGCGCCACCATAAGGCAGGTTGAGCAACGAGCACTTCCAGGTCATCCACATGGCCAGTGCTGCAACCTCGCCCAGGTTCACCTCATGATGAAAACGAATCCCGCCTTTGGTTGGACCAAGTGACTGGTCATGTTGAACCCGATAACCGGCGAATACGCGAGTTTGACCATTATCTAACTTGATGGGAACGGATACAATGAGGGCTTTACGAGGAAAACGCAGGCGTTCATGAATGCCTGCATCCAGGTTCATCAGTCTGGCAACCTCGTCCAACTGTTTTTGGGCGTTTAAAAACGTCTCATTATAAAATTCCTGCATAAGTCCCTCAAGCGTACCTTTCTCGTAACCGTCCGCGACTCCAGAATTATGAGATGGAGGCGGCTATTTTGCAATTTCACCAAGTCAAGCGATACTCTTTACAATACAGCAGACAGGGAAAAACAGTATGCGTTTGGACAAATTCCTGAAAGTGTCTCGTTTGGTTAAGCGGCGCACAGTGGCGGCGGAGCTTTGTCAGGGTGGTCATGTAAAGGTGAATGATAAGACGGCAAAGCCATCCGTGGAGCTAAAAGCGGGAGACACCTTGCAAATTCGCTTTGGTAATCGCTTGCTGAGCGTCAGGGTGCTTTCTGTTCCAGAAAAAGCGGTTCCTGTCCAGCTGGCGGACAGTCTCTATGAGGTGCTGGAAGAACGGGTGACGGAACCGCCGCTTTAACAAGCAAACTTGGGTAGAGGCAATTGGTTTTCTTCTGGCGTTTTTCAATGTTACGAAGGCAACGTCGAGGAGTTCTAAATGCACCCGTTAACCTTTGCAGGAATTACTCAAGTCATTCCCGAAAGACGCCTTACTCAGCAGGATGAAAGGGATATGGAGGAGTCTTTGGCGCTCCTGAGGTCGAGGTTTCCAGTGTTGGGTGTGGAGTGGACTATTTATAATCCCGAGAGAGATGAATTTACACGGTATGAGTTAACGAAGCAAGCGATTTCCTTTGTTCCTCGGCAAACTTGGGTTGAGGAAGGTGCGAGAGACAGATATCCTAAAGGGCTTTGGGAGATTCACACAACGGGGTGGCCCTTGCAGGAAGCTCATTTTGATACATTGCTTTTAAAAGTGCTCGCTGAGATATTGGGAGAGACGCTGCCGGCAAATTTAAAAATTCAGCCTACCTTTGAAGAGGACCCGCCAGGGGAAAGGTTAACTTCTCAACTGGCGTACTTTCCACCCCAGATTGATAAAAATAGCCTGGTAGTTCAGGCGTAACGCAGGGCGTTGGATTTCCGGCGTGTTGGCAATATAATGCGGCCAAAGCATTGAGTGTGGAGTACTGAACGATGGTTTCCTTCATTGAGCATATTGAAGCACGCGAAGTCCTGGATTCTCGGGGTAATCCGACAGTGGAAGTGGAAGTCGCACTGTCTTGCGATGCCAAGGGGGTAGCCGCCGTTCCTTCCGGTGCAAGTACCGGATCCCGCGAGGCTCTGGAGCTTCGAGATGGCGACAAAAGCCGCTACAACGGAAAAGGGGTGCTCCAAGCCGTTGAAAACGTGAATGAAATCATTAACCGGGAACTGGTCGATCACAATGCTTTTCATCAAGCGGAGATCGATCAGCTGATGATCGATCTGGACGGCACACCGAATAAGGCGAAGCTGGGCGCCAATGCAATTCTGGGTGTCAGCATGGCTGTTGCCCGCTCTGCTGCCAATGCGCTCAATCAGCCGCTGTATCGTTATCTGGGCGGCGTCAATGCAACCGTGTTGCCGGTTCCGATGATGAATATCATTAATGGCGGTGCGCATGCCGATAATACGGTGGATATTCAAGAATTCATGATCGTGCCGGTCGGTGCGTATTCTTTTAGTGAAGCGCTGCGCTGGGGCGCGGAAGTGTTCCACATGCTGCGGAAAGTGTTGGCCGGCCGTGGGCTTGCATCAGGTGTGGGCGATGAAGGTGGTTTTGCTCCGAACCTCAAAAGCTCTGAAGAAGCCATCGAGCTGATTCTGCACGCCATTCAGGAAGCCGGCTATAACACGTCGGAACAGATCAAACTGGCGCTGGATGTGGCGAGCTCGGAGTTCTACAAGAACGGCAAGTATGAACTGGTGGGTGAAGGCAAGAGCCTGACTCGTGAGCAAATGGTGGATTATCTGGCCGACCTGGTGGATAAATACCCGATTATCTCTATTGAAGATGGCATGGCGGAAGGTGATTGGGAAGGTTGGAAGCTGCTCACGGAGCGTCTGGGGGATAAAGTCCAGCTGGTGGGTGATGACTTGTTTGTTACCAACCCGCAAATCCTGAAAGAAGGTATTGAAAAAGGCGTTGCCAACAGCATTCTGATTAAGCTCAATCAGATTGGGACGCTGAGCGAAACGCTGTCCGCCATCAATATGGCGCATCAGGCTGGATACACCACCATTATCAGTCATCGCTCCGGTGAAACCGAAGATACGTTTATCGCCGATCTGGCTGTTGCAGTGAATGCCGGACAAATCAAGACCGGCTCACTGTGCCGTTCCGAACGGATTGCCAAATACAACCAACTGTTGCGTATTGAGCAAGAGCTGGGGCCGATTGCAAAATATGCCGGTCCCGCTGCGTTCAAAGCTCTGGCTAAAGCGCAGTCCAGCCCGATATTGGCAAAATAGGCCGTTTGTAGGCTAGCGATCCCTCTCACGAAAAATTATAATGAAACTGTTAATCGTGAGAGGAGCGACGCCTATGAAGCTGATTGTTAACGGTCGCAATATCGAGCTGACGGAGGCTATTAAAGCTTACGTTTCGGAAAAAATCGGGCGTCTGGAGCATCATTACGATTTTATCCAGGAAATCCATGTATTTTTAAGCGTGGAGAAGAATCCGCGCATCCAGAATAACCAGCTGGCCGAGGCCACGGTGGTTGTCAATCGCGCGGTTTTGCGTGTGGAAGTGTCCTCGCAGGATTTGTACGGCAGTATTGATCAACTGGTGGATAAGATAGAGCGTGTGCTCACCCGACATAAAACTAAGCTGTTGGGTCGCGCCAAATCCGCTAAAGGGGAGTCTATCCGCCATGCCGGCTTTGAGGAGGAAGCGGTTGCCACCGCAACGGAAGAATTTGAAGAGATTGACATGGAAGGCGTTTACCTGACCTACGAGGATGAGGGAGAGGCGGCTGGCTAGCTACTACCTCTTTTTAAGCGCCTCAGCTTCCCGTGATATGATGAGTAGGTAATACAAAGTTTGGGAGGCGTGTGGCCAATGGCGGAAACACCGCAAGCAGTTACTAACGAGGATAAGCTTTGGGCCGGGCTCGGTTATGCAGGTCTTGTCCTGCTGATGATCCCGACCCTTATCATTTTCTTTCTGAAAAAAGATGAGTCTGCATACATCAAATTCAATTTATTGCAGGCATTGGGTTACGGGATCGCTTCACTGGTCCTTGGTATTCTATTTTCCATCCTGGCGACAATCCCGATTTTAGGTCTTTTGGTGATGTTCGTTCACTTTTTTGTGGGGCTGATTCTTTTTGCCTATTGGATTGTTCTGATGGTTTGGGCCTTTATGGGCAAAGAAATCCGGATTCCCTTGCTGGGAGACTTTATTGAGCAGAATCTCATGGGCTAAGCGATTGCATCGCGCATTGGAAAGTCGAATTGCACAGGTAAGACGTGGACATAATCAAAGGTTGGCAAAATGGCGCGTGTTGTGATGCCTTCATCATTAGATGGATAAGCGTCTTCTTGTTTCCAGATATTTGCGGATGAGCGTTTCGTCCAGCTTGTCAGGTGGTGCATCAATAATGGTCGCGTGATGAAGGCGTTTGAGTGCGGAAAGCGCCTGCTGCCGTAGGGCGAGCAAATCCAGGGTGACGCCTTTTTGGTAGGCGTCAAATGCATTCGCCGGATGGCTTTGTGCTTGTCTGAGCAAGTCCGGATCGGATAGGGTCGCAATCAGCAAGGTGTGCTGGGTGGAGACCGATTTAAACGCTTGTATCAGCTGGGTTGAGGTTGATGGATCTATGAGTTCTGTCAACAGGATGACGAGTGTTCTTCGCCGGAGTCCGCGAGCGATGAGCGGCAGGATGCGGGCATAATCCGGTTCTACTTGCTGGGCGGTTGTTTTGCTTAAACTATCCAGCAGTTTGATCCAATGGCTGGATCCTGTGCCAAACGGAACGGAACTCAAAATCCGACTGCCAAAAACGGTTGCTCCAACCGCATCTTTGCGGTCAATGGCAACCGCGCATAGCGCCAGCGCGGCGTTAAGTGCCTGATCATACCGGCTTAGGCCACCGATGGTGCTGCGCATCTTCCGCCCGGCATCTAAAAGCACCAGAATCGGCTGTTCCACCTCTAACTCAAACGTGCGAACGACGGGTTGATCGAGCCTGGCCGTTGCTTGCCAGGCCATATTCCTGACGTCATCCCCCGGAAAGTAATGGCGAAGTCCCCGGAAACGGGTTCCTTCCGAACCAAGCGTCTGCTTTTGCAGTTCACCGGGTGCGGTTGCTTTGGAGGCGTTCACCCGCATGCGTTGAATGCGTGCCAAATCCGGAGTGACTGTGATGGTTTCCGGCCGTCCGCCCTGGAGGGTAAGCCACAATAAGCCTAAGCGGCTGCGGTAGCGCGCATGGATTTTTTCAAACGGGTACTGGCCGCGCTGAGTGGGAAAAAGCTCATAACTGTATAGCGCTTGCCCAAATGGCTGTATATCCAACCGATTGGGGAAGACGCTTTGCCATTGTTCACAAAGTAAAACAGGTGGCACGTGGTCAAAAAGCTCAATAGAAATGGGATTATGGCTATTGTTGAGCACCTGAATCTCGACCAGACTCTTTTTGCCAATGAAGAGCTTGGGTGAAACGGTTCGACGCAGGCTGATTTGCTGTGGCGGTGCGGTGAGCATCAAGCCGTCAATGAGCAGGAGGGCCATATAAATCGGGGTGTAGGCCAAAGCGAGCCAGCTAAACCAACCCCACCATAACGAAAGTATCCAGAAGGGGATGGGCACAAGTAGCCAGACAAGTCCGGTAATGCTCGGCTTGGCTCTGCGTTGCCAGGTGAGGAGCGCAATCCCGGCTGCAATGCAGAGCAAGGGGATGGTGCTATCTTGGAAAAGGGTGAGCAGTGCCGACAGAAATTCGTTCACGACAAGCTTTGAAAGTTGGCGCGCCGCAGCGGTGTTTTGGCGACAGGGCGCTTGAGGGGATCCATATAAAGCCGCTTTTCGTCATCTTGGTATAGCTTAAAGTGTTCGTTTTCTTTGCCGTGGCAGAGCAGCCAGGCGCTGTAAGCGCCAATCATGGCATCCAGCACGGAACTGGGGGCCAGATTGGTTGGAATGTCTTTAAGCGCAAGTTTTTGCTTGAGTAATGCCTGCAGCGCGCGGCAACCATGCGGGCTGCGGGAGCGGAAGGGGGTGTTTAACTGGTAGCGCAGTTTGGCGTGGGGTGCAAAAAAGCTGAAAATCAAAATGCCGCGCTTCTGTACTTCATCATAAAAATCTTTAGCGCGCTGAGCGTAACGATCAGTTGGCACAGGCTCCGGGATATGGGGGCTTTTTTCCAACAGGCGCAGCGGATGCATCTTGATTTGCTGTTGACGCCACTTACTGGGAATGTTCAGGCTTTTGGGAATGTCCAGCGCAACCACGATGTTGCTTGCCGGGCCCAAATTATCCAGAAACTTCAGCAGTGCGTCGTCTTCATCCAGCTTGTCCATGCGTAGGATGTGCTTTTTGCGATCCAGAACGGCAATGCCGGTTTCCAGGGTATCAATCGGCGCCATATCAATTCCCACAAAAAGCCACTTATTGGTCAGGCTGGCCTTGGGGGAATCACCCAAATCCTTGATTGTGATTTCATGTTTCAGGTAGATTGATGAAGCGCTCATAGCCATTATCATACCCCATCCCCCCTAGCAATCACACGGAGAATTTGTTTTGCAAAAAGCCGGTATCGTTGGACTCCCCAATGTTGGCAAGTCTACCCTTTTCAATGCGCTCACTTCCTCTTACCAGGCGGAAAGCGCCAATTATCCCTTCTGTACGATCGAGCCGAACGTGGGTATTGTCAAGGTGCCGGACCCACGGCTGTGGGTGCTGAAGGATATCGCCAAAACGCAAACGGTGATTCCGGCGGTTTTCGAGTTTGTGGATATTGCCGGTCTGGTTAGAGGCGCAAGCAAAGGCGAGGGCTTGGGGAACCAGTTCCTGGCGAATATCCGGGAAGTGGATGCGATTGTCCATGTGGTGCGTTGCTTTGAAGATACAGATGTGGTGCATGTGGATGGCAGTGTCGATCCGCTGCGTGATTTGGAAACGATCCATATTGAGCTGTGCATGGCGGATTCTGCCTCCCTGGAAAAGCGGATGGAGCGCTTGACCAAGCAGGTGAAGCAAAAAGATCCGCAAGCCACTGCTGAATTGGCGCTCTATGAAAAAATCAAGCCAATCGTTGATGAGGCGGGTGTGATTGATCCGACAGCCTTAAGCGATGAAGAACGTAAGTTGCTCAAGCAATCCCAATTGCTGTGCGCCAAACCCGTTATTTATGCTGCCAACGTGGCGGAAGGCGATTTGGCTGAGCCGGAAAGCAATCCGCATTTTAAACGCCTTCAGGAATATGCTGCCAACGAGGGGCGGATGGTCGTTCCAATTTCCGCGCAGATTGAAGCGGAATTAACGCAACTGGATGAAGCTGAAAAGGCAGATTATTTGGCCAGCCTGGGGGTTAACTCCTCGGGTGTGGATCGCCTGATTCAGGCAGCGTTTCAGACGTTGAGCCTGCAAACTTACTTTACGGCAGGCGAAAAAGAGGTCCGTGCGTGGCCGTTTGAAAAAGGCATGACAGCGCCCCAATGCGCTGGGATCATTCACTCTGACTTTGAAAAAGGCTTTATTCGGGCCGAAGTGACGGCATACGATGACTATGTGGCTGCCGGTGGCGAAAAGGGCGCCAAAGAAAAGGGGCTAACCCGTCTGGAAGGTAAAGACTATCTGATGAAAGATGGGGATGTCGTCTACTTCCGGTTTAACGTGTAAGACGGGCTGCTCATATCTTAATTAATTAGGATGTGGCCAAGGCAGGCATTCCGATTGGAGCCATGACTGATTGTGGAGCCGAAGTCTGCATGCACTGCCTTTGGAATGCCTTTAAGAATTTGGGTAAGCGCTGAAGCTGCGCCCAAAGCCAATCGGGAGTTTGTGCGTCTGGGTGTTCCTCTGGGTGCGCGATGGCATGTCGGATCTTTGCCAGGTTGCGTAAAGCGCCTTGGGCTCGACTGCTATGGGTATAGGGTTCCATTTGACTTAAGTCATAGGCGGCTGTTCCCAAAACGACCAGCGTATGGGCGAGCACCGCTCTGGTTTGCTCGAACTCTGGAGCGCTAAACTCTTTTAGATTGCGGAATTCTCTCTTGAGACGGAGGGCTTCTTGCCCATGTGTTTTTATCAGGGCTGTCAATGCATCGGGTCTTGCTGCGGGCGGAGGTGCTTTAGGAATCTTGATGTTGGGTCCTGACCACCGTTGGGGTGAGGGCGCATTCAACCAGCGATGCAAAGCAGGGGCAAGACTTTTCGTGAGCTCCCAAATAGTATTTAGATCGACTTGGTCATGATCATGGGCAATCCGGTTTCTGATTGCCTTCAAACGTTCAACCGGAAGCCCTGGATGCTGCCGATGGAAGTCGCTCGATAATAGTTGAAATTGGTTTCCAAGTTGCTCCCAGTGGTGCAAAATGGCGTTGCGCACAAATGGATTATGAAAAAACTGGTCCTTTCCGGAGTTTCTATAGGCTTGAAGCGCGTCTAAATGTTCTTGTATTCTCTGCAGCGTGTGTGGATCTTCCGATTTTGGAAGAGCCTTGCTGAATCGATCCCTGCCAAAGTGAACAACCGCACCCGGTGAGTGTGCGACACGAATTGCCGGTCTGGGGCGGCTACACCACGCTTCAAACGGAGATAAAAATTGAATCCCCATAGAAACCCACAAAAATTTTTCACTTCCCTCAGCATCAGCATACTGGATGTTATTAAAATGATGTCAATTTATGATCTTTTTGTAACAATGTGTTTGCGCGAAATATTGCCCAAACTATAGCCGCTTTCCTCGAAACAGGATTCAGGGTAGGCTAATAACGTAAAGGGTCCAATGATGAGTATGTTGGGAGAGAATGGGTGTGCGCCATAGCTGAAGAAACCATGAAGGCGATCCAAAAAACGACTCCGGGAACAGGTTTCGAGCTTGTGACAGTGCCAAAGCCGGTTCCCGACCCCAAGGAAGTTTTAATCAAAGTATCGCTGGCGTCTGTTTGTGGTACGGACTTTCACATCACCAATTGGGATGAATGGAGCGCTAATCGCATCAAACCGCCTTTGGTGTATGGGCATGAATTTTGCGGTGTGGTGGAAGCGATTGGGGAGCGGGTGGAAGGCTTTGAGTTGGGAGATTTTGTATCTGCGGAAATGCACTTGCCTTGCGGGCATTGTTTGCAATGCCGGGAAGGGCGCAAACATATCTGCGAAAACGTGAAAATCTTTGGCATCGATTTGCCGGGCTGCTTTGCAGAATATATCGTGATTCCTGCCAAACAATTGATTAAGCTGCCTAGAAGCATTAAGCCGGAGTATGGGGCGCTGCTGGATTCGCTTGGTAATTCAGTGCACGCCGTCTCTCGTGCGGATGTGGCTGGGAAAACCGTACATGTGGTGGGGTGCGGTCCGTTGGGTTTGTTTGCTGTTGCTGTGGCAAAAGCAATGGGGGCGCTCAGGATTTTTGCCTCGGATATCTCGTCCTATCGGCTGGATTTGGCGCAAAAAGCCGGTGCGGATGTGGTGCTGGATGCAGGTAAGATGCAGGCCTCTGATGAAATCAAGGCAGCGACACGGGGCCATGGCGTGGATGTGGTGCTAGAGATGTCTGGAAGTCCCGTTGCAATTAATGATGCCTTCAAAAGCCTGAAACTGGGCGGCACCGTGGTGATGATGGGTATTCCGAAAGGCAATGTGGAGCTGGATATCAACAAGGACATCATTTTTAAAGAAGCTACGGTCATTGGGGTGAATGGCCGCCAGATTTTCCAGACCTGGATCCTGATGCTGGATTTGTTGGCTTCCGGCAAGCTGAATCTGGATTTCATCATTACGCATGAATTGCCGCTTTCCGCATTTGGCGAGGCAATGGAGTTAATCCGACGGGGCGAAAGCGGAAAAATTCTGCTGAAACCTTAAAGGTGTTCAATGGAGTGATTTCGATATGACAACCACGACCTCGAATCAAAGCACTCGGCTGGATTTTCTGAAAGAGGAAATTCAACGCCTGAAGGATGAGCATTTGTATCAGACCTTGCAGCCGTTTGAAGGGCAGCAGGGTGCTGAGATTCTGATGGGTGGGCGGAAAATTTTAAACTTTTCCTCCAATAACTATTTGGGGCTGGCGAATCATCCTGAATTAATTGCGGCGGCTAAAAAAGCGATTGATGACTATGGCGTGGGCGCTGGTGCTGTGCGAACCATTATCGGCACCATGTCTATTCATGAGGAATTGGAACAGCGTTTGGCGCAATTCAAACACTGTGAAGCAACCCTGGTGCTGCAATCGGGCTTTACGGCCAACATGGCGGCGATTCCCCCGATTGTGGGCGAAGGGGACGTAGTGATTAGCGACGAGTTGAATCACGCCAGCATCATAGATGCCGTTCGGTTGACTCGCGGAGCAGGAAAAGATATCTACAAGCACAGCGACATGGATGCGCTGGAATCGGTATTGAAAAGGCACAAAAATGCCCGCCGTAAGCTGATTGTGACGGATGGTGTATTTTCCATGGATGGCGATATCGCCAAACTGCCCGATATTGTCGCCTTGGCTGAAAAATATGACGCCATTGTGATGGTGGATGACGCGCATGGCAGTGGAGTCATGGGGGCTAACGGACGGGGAACGGTGGATCATTTCGGCCTGCATGGGCGTGTGGATATTATTGTCGGCACGATGTCCAAGGCGTTTGGCAGCATGGGCGGTTACGTGGCGAGTACGCAGACTATGCGGGAGATCATGATCAACAAGGCACGTCCTTTGCTGTTTAGCACGCCACATCCGCCGTCGGTGACGGCATCCTGCATTGCAGCCTTGGATGTTCTGGAGAGGGATGATTCGCTCATTCAAAAGCTCTGGTACAACACCCGTTACTTCAAAGCGGGCCTGAAGTCGATTGGCTTGCCCATTCAAAGCGAAACGCCCATTTGCCCGGTGATTGTAGGGAGCAGCGAAAATGCACAAAAACTCAGCCGCCGCCTGTTTGAGGAAGGCATTTTGGGGCGGGCGATTGTGTTTCCCACGGTGGCGCAGGATAAGGCGCGCGTACGCATCATGATTAGCGCCGTTCATACGCAGGCCCAACTGGATCGCTGTATTGAAACGTTCGAGAAGCTGGGCAAGGAGCTGGGCTTGCTTCAATAAGGCCCTGACAGGGAACAGGGTGCTTTTGGGTTGAGCATGGCCAGCTCGGCACTTTGACTCGAAAAGCAGTACAATATGTTACAATTGGCGAAGCCTGGTGGTATTGAAGCACGCTTCATCGTGCGGGAGTTTAGTGGAGAGAGATTCGCAGAAAGAGGCGCTGATGTCGGAGAAGCCTGAATCCAAGCTGAGCGGCAAGGGCCTGGCTAGAGCGTGGACCCGGTTTTGCGGGCGATTGTCTTCCCGAATGGATCAGTGTGCAACGGCTCTGATTCACGCTAAGAAAATTCAGATGGCGCGAAAGCCTTATGCGTCGGCTTTATCCAAAACTCGCATTACGTCGCCCGAAGATGAAATCAAAAAGCTCCTCACCAGTGCGGTTTCTTTAAACGATGTTTGGCAGTTCTTTTTAAAGCGCTTGAAGAGCGGTAGTGCGCTGGACTTTATGTGTTTTTCCGTCCGCGATGAGCGGGGGGACTTTATTCGGGTTCGCTTTGTTTATGATGGTGTGCGAGCAGAGGAAGTCAAGGTTGACCAGGAGCCCTTTATTTCCATGCTGGAGCCTGGGAACCATCTGGCGCAATCCTATTGCCGGAAGGATACAACTTTCTCTCCTCGGCTGAATTCTCTGGGAGAGGATATTTTGGTCCTGCTGCCGGAAGCAGCTGAGCGTCTAGCTTCTGGTGATAACGCGTTTAACCTGTTCAGTGTGCCCATGATTGCCGGGGATCAGGTCATTGCTCTGCTGACGCTCGGTTTCAAGGAAATGGACTCCTTTTCTCAGGCCAAGTTGTCGTATGTCTACACGCTGCGGGATCAACTGGCACAACTGGTCTGGAATCTGATTTTGCGAGAGCGGATGCAGGTGCAAGCCCAGATTGATAACCTGACGGGCTTGCTGAGCTATACGTATTTCCAGGGCTTGCTTGATCGGGAGCTGGCAAGAGCAGATGCCTGCAATACATCTGCAACGGTCATGATTCTGGATATCAATAATATCCAGGAAATCAACCAGACCCAGGGGCACCTGGCGGGTGACGAGGCGATTTGTCACCTGGCATCCACGGTGCGGCGCCTGGTGCGTGGTGTGGATACGGTGGCCCGCTACGGCGGCGATGAAGTGGTGGTGTTGTTGCCGGATACGGGACCGCAGGCCGCTGCGGAAATTGCTCAGCGCTTTATGGAAGGCGTAAAGGTGCACCTACCCGCAGCACTGGAAGGGTTGTCCATCAGTATTGGCCATGCCTCTTACCCGGATGACACACGCGCGCGCGATCAACTGTTGCGCTTGGCGGAACAGGCGCTGCATCTGGCGAAATTCAAGGGCGCAAAAACGGGAGAATCCACGCATATTGCCTCTGGCGAGGTGGAACGGCTGAATGACAAGACTGTGATTGAGGTGTTTGCCTCTCAAGTGGCCAAAAAATATAACAATATCCACGTGCCAAGCGTGTATCAGGAATTGGTGACCCACATTGAGAAGAAAGCAGACAGTAAGGTCAAACCGGATGACTTGATGCTGGAAACAGTCACGTCACTGGCTGGTGCCTTGGAGGCCAAGGATCGCTACACGCGTGGACACTCTCAGGCGGTTTCAAATTATGCTGTGGCGCTGGCGCATGCTCTGAAAATGTCTCCAGCAGAGGTCGAGGAGATTCGGGCGGCGGCTTTTCTTCACGATATCGGGAAAATTGGCATTCCTGAAAGCATTTTGTGCAAGCCTGGCCCGCTAAACGAAAAAGAATGGGAGATCATGAAGCAGCACCCGGTCATTGGGGCTCAGCAAATCTTGTATCCCGTTGCCTCCTTGCGGCCGATTATCCCCGCGGTGGAATGCCACCATGAAAACTGGGACGGCTCCGGGCATCCCTATGGGTATCGAGGTGAAAAGATTCCCTTGGGTGCGCGGATTATTTCCATTGTGGATGCGTTTCACGCGCTGACGTCTGAACGGGCCTATCGTAAAGCACTGCCGGTGTATGAGGCACGAAAGATCCTGGAAGCTGGCTCTGGAACCAAGTGGGATCCGAATCTGATTCAGATTTTCTTCAATATCCTGACAGCAGCATCCCCCCGCCTCCAGGAAAACGCAGAGGACGGGACGCCTGCCGTTTTTCGGGCAGGGCCTGTGCAGCTGAAGCTGGAAACAGCCGTGGCTGGGCTTGAAGCGATTTGAGCGTCATTGATTTTGAAGTGGGTTTTCATTAGAATAGGGGTCCTGCCGCAGCCACTGTGGACAGGCCATCAATCATAGGGAGCGTTTTGACCGCATGTCCACCACAATCACCCAGATTGCTTCTGACCTGAACGAAAAGGTGCCCAATCGCTATGCCCTGGTGCTTGAGATTGCCGAACTGGCCAAGCGCTTGTTGGAAGATAGCCGCGAAAAGCAAGGGCATGATCCTTTTTCCAAAGTTTCAACCTCCTCAGAGAAGGTGATTTACCAAGCCCTCATCATGAAATCCAGTGAAATTGACATTGGCGACGGGCTGATTGGTTAATAAAAGCCTGCCAGGCTTCATTGAAAATTTTGAAAAGGCGATCGGATTTCAGATCGCCTTTTTGCCGTAGAAGCGCATGGGATACGGGGTTTACGTATTGTTACAAGGGGGGTGATCCGGTTGGGCTTCTGTCGCGTCATTGCTATAATAAATACAGGAAGTGAAGAGGAAAAAAGATAGACTCGCTGAAGGGTTTTTCAGAAAGAAAAGAGGGCTAAGATGCCAACTGTGAGAGATGGCATCAGCTTGCATATGTCATACCGTAAGACAAAATGCCCTTTGGGGGTTTGAGAGACCATAGAGACAATTTCAATTTTTGGTGCCGTTTACTGACTATCCACAATCCCTTGTACTGCAAGAAAGAGGAGTGTTTTTGCATGAATCGGCCCGTGAGACGATACATGGAAAAATTTGAGGCAGCCGATATGTCCGGGGGGAAACACCACGCACGTCGTTTGCCTCGTTTTCGAGGCAATAATCGGGATTTTCTGGAATACCTCAGTAGTTACTCCGAAGAGGATTTGGAAAAAGATTGGATTGATCGCATTATCGAAGACGAATTGGAGTAGCGATTTCAGCATTGGTTTCGTTTGAAAGGGACAGAGAGAGCTTGCCGTCAAGCTCTCTTTGGTCTTTGATAAAAGAATGAAAAAAACGATCCGCCATTTTCTGGATAAGATCGTCCGCTATAACCAAGTGGTGGAAGATTACCGGCGTGCGACGGAGGCGACGCCGGATCCGGCGCTGGCTTATGTGAACTGGGGGATTGATTTAGCCCAATCTGGGCAAATGGATGCGGCGATTGAAAAATTCCGTCAGGCCAGTGAAATTGCGCCGCATCGCTACGAACCGTATTTGAACTGGGGTGTTGCGCTTGCCCGGATGAACCGGGTGGACGAAGCCATTGAAAAATTCAAGATTGCCATTGAAAAAGATGAGCGCGTGGCCGGTCCCTATATGTTATGGGGCGCTGCCTTACTGGAGGAGGGGAAATTGGCCGAGGCGCAGGAAAAATACGCCAAAGCCATTGAACTGGCCCCGGATAATCCGGAACCTTACGTAAATCGTGGTATCGCTTTCGCACGCTCCGGCAATTACCCGGCGGCAATTGCAAATTTTAAACAGGCATTGACCATTCATGGATATCAGCCGCATGTGTTTTTCCTGTGGGGCGTCGTGTTGGCCGAAATGCAGGATTACGAGAGCGCGGTTGAAAAATTTAATATGACGCTGCGTTTTATTCCTCAACATGCGGAAGCGTATGCCTTGCTCAGTGTGGCGCTGAATCGTTTGGGGCGTTTTAAGGAAGCGCTGGAAAAATCCCGCAAGGCTTTGGCCCTGAACTTGGAAAAACCGGAAGTTTACCTGAATCAGGGGGATATTCTGGCCAATATGGGCAAGTTGGAAACGGCGATTGTGAATTATCAACAGGCGCTCGCCTTGTCGCCGGAGCTGGCGGAAGCCCATTTGAACTGGGGTGTTGCGCTTTGCAAACTGGGGCAATACGCAGCAGGCTATGAACAATTCAGCAAGGCGCTGTCGCTGGATGAAAAACTGCCGGACCTGCATCGTCACTGGGGGCACTTCTTGCTGACGGAACAGCGTTATGAGGAATCTATTCCGCATTTGGAAAAGGCGGCAGAGGCCACGCCTGATGATATTTCGGTGTTACTGGATCTTTCCATGGCCCTCATCAAGACAGAGCGCTTCCAAGATGCGATTAATTTGCTGTTTGAAATCGAGAAAAAAGATCGCTGGAATCCCAAGGTTCACTATATGCTGGGCACGCACTTTATGGGCGCTGGTGATCTGCGCAAGGCGGCATCGCATTTTGAGAAGGCTTTGGAGGAATCGCCCGACTTTGAGGATGCCTCTATTAATCTGGCGCTAGTGCTGTGTGAACTGGGTGATACGGTGGAGGCCGTTCGCCGGATGAGGCCCTTGATCCGGAAGCTGCCGGATTCTCCCCGGGTGAATTTTTTCTATGGGACCATTTTATACCGGCATGGGGATTATCAAGAGGCGTTGGCAAAGTATTGCAAGGCCATTGAGGTGGATCCGGAATACCTGGAGCCTCGGATTGGGCTGGGTGAAACGTATTTGCGGCTGGGTCGGTTGGATGAAGCCGAGCAGGCGCTGCGTGATGTCCTATCGGCTCACCCGGATTCTACACCAGCCTTGTTTTTACTCGGCATGACGCTTCTCCGGAAAGGGAGCGTGGCGGATTCTGAAGTCAGCCGGACGCTTTACCAGGAGGCACGGGCTTTTTTTGAACGTTTGGTGGCTTTAGAGCCGAAGCACTGGGACGCCTGGGCCAATCGCGCTTATTTAATCGGTCTGCTGGAGTCGGTAGATGCGATGAATCAGGCCTTTGAAGGGTTTTTAACGGATGCGGGCGAGGATTTGCGTGCGGTGATTCTGTATTACTGGAGTGAAGCGCTGAAACGCTTGGGGCATGCGGATGCAGCAAGTCAAAAGCGGCAGGCGGCGCTGGATGCCGATCCCCTGATTGAAACTCAGATGTCGCATTTGTTGGACCTACCGGATGCGCTATAATGACGCCATATCATTATGGCTGGAGAGGTCTATCTTCATGAAAGGTCTAGAAGCTTTTAAAGCGGCAATTGCAGAGCGTCGTGCGGTGAAGGTGATTGCCGGTATCGCAAATTTTGATGTGGAGAACGTGTTGGCTGTCGCCCGTACTGCTGAAGCCGCCGGTGCGCATGCTGTGGACGTGGCTGCTCGTCCTGAAATCATCAAAGCGGTTCGTGGTGTTACTTCTGCCTCTATTGTGGCATCCAGCGTGTCTCCCGTGGAATTGGCCGAAGCGGTGGCTGCCGGTGCAGATGCCGTTGAATTGGGTAACTTCGACGCCCTGTACGATCAAGGTTTGTTCCTGAGCGCAGATGATGTGCTGAAACTGGCTGAAGAAACGGTGACGCTGGTTGCTGGCAAAGCACTGGTTTGCATCACGATTCCTGGTCACCTGACGCCGGAAAGCCAGGCTCAGCTTGTTCAAAAGCTGGAAACGCTCGGTGTGGATCTGATCCAGACGGAAGGCGCTGCCCGTGTACTTGCTGCAGAACCGGTCGTGAAGTCCCTCTCTCAGGAAGAAAAAGAAGTCCTGACGCTGCGCAATACCAAAGTGTTGGTCAATGCAACCCGCCTGCCGGTGATGACCGCAAGCGGACTGACTGCTGACAACGTGGCCAAGGCTTTTGAAGCTGGTGCGGCTGCCGTGGGCATCGGCTCTTACATCAACAAGGTGGCTAGCGAAGCTGACATGATTCAGCGCGCGAAAGCTGTGATGGAAAGCCTTCCTCTGCCTTTGGTTCAGGCAAAAGCTTGCTAAGAAGGAGCCTTTTTAACTGATGAAAAGCCGGGTCTATTATGAGGCCCGGCTTTTTAGATTTGAAAACTTTTTATTAAAAAAGCAAGTAAAAAATTGCTAAAAAAGGGCCTCTGCGTTGAAGATGCTCTCCTCTGGTCTTTCCCCTCTTTTCATAAAAATTTAAATAAATCCCATGTACCATAGGAAGGGTTTTGCTATAATGATCTCCGCGAAAGTTAAACAAAAACGAACTACTCAATTCTCCAGCTTTACCAAACGAACACACCTACTACTACACTATGTCATCTCCTCTAATTGGGTAAAGCTGTTTTTCTTTCGGAGCGTGGAATGCGAACGATAACCAACGAACCCAAAGAAAAACATGTGGGAATAATCGGGTAGGCTTAAAAAGCCGGACTTTTTTATTACTGCGTTTGAAAGCGGTTTCGGTATAATGGCGGGCATGAGTCTTTTATCTGCACAAGCCGAAACCGCTCAGTTAATCCGGGAATGCAAGCTGCGTCATGTGGCCTGCATTATGGATGGCAACCGCCGCTGGGCCAAAAAGCGCTTTCTGCCAACCTTGATGGGGCATCGGCAGGGCTTGGAGGCCCTCAAGGCCTTGGTGCGCTATGTGGGCGATGCGGGTCTGGAGGCTCTGACCGTGTATGCCTTTTCCACTGAGAATTGGCAGCGCAGCGAAGAAGAGGTGGGCTATCTGCTCAAGCTGTTCCTGGAAGCGTTGGCGGCAGAGCTGGATGAGCTACACCGGAATAATGTCCGCATTCGATTTATTGGGGATTTATCACTGTTTCCACCCGCATTGTCGGACTTGATGCAAACGGCTCAAGACAAAACAGCGGATAATTCTGGGCTCAAGCTGCAGGTGGCGGTGAATTACGGGGCGCGTCGGGAAATTGTGCAGGCGGCTCAACGATTGGCGCAAGATGTACAGGCGGGGCGGCTAAAACCGGAAGATATTACGGATAGTCTGCTGGAAGCATATCTGTATACGGCGGGCTTGCCGGAACTGGATCTGCTGATTCGCACGGGTGGCGATTCTCGTGTCAGTAACTATCTGCTGTGGCAGGCGGCTTATGCGGAGCTGTATTTTACCGAGACACTCTGGCCGGATTTTAGCTCGGCTTGCTTTGATGCCGCCGTCCAGGAATTTGCCCGGCGAGAGCGCCGATACGGGCAATAAGCGGTAATCGGGCAATATTACTGGGGTTTTCGATTGCTTTTGTTTTGAGTGAGCGTGAGTAAGGCAATTTCTGGGTGGGTATTAAAGCGAAAGCGGGGAAAGCCAATCCGTTTTTTCTTGAGGTAAAAGGCTGCAGAACCAACGCCGCTGGTCACATGCATCTGGCAGCCGTTCTTTTCAAACAGGCCGTAGCGGTACTTCATGCGGAAGATTTTCCGGTAAATAGGGCCTAAAACGGGAATGTATACGTGTCCGGCATGGGTATGCCCGGAAAGCACGAGATCCACGCGCTCCGAAAACGCATGGGCAATGGGATCAAACAGAAGCGGGTTGTGGGCCAGTACTACGGTTGCTTGATTGGATGGAATCCCTTCCAGCCCCTTGGCGATGTCCGGTATGCCGTACCAAAGGTCATCTAGCCCAGCAAAATGCAAGGCGTTTCCATGCCGTTCGATGGAGGCATTTTCATTTCGCAGGAACGTATACCCGCATTCCTGGAGGGTTGCCCCTATTTGCGCTCCCTCAGCCCCGTCATGAAAGTCATGATTGCCGATGATGGCGAATTTGTGGCTAGCTTCAATCCGGGATAAAAACGCGGCGGCTTGGCTAATGTATTTTTCCCCGTAGTGGACAATGTCGCCGGTAAGGGCAATCGCATCCGATGCGCTGTCATTGATGATATCCGCGACCCGCGCGTAATAATCCGGGTCTGTATATTCATAAAAATGCAGATCAGACAGGTGGATTAAGCGAAAGCCATCAAAGGCTTCCGGTAATCGAGGGAGAGTAATGGTTCGCTCGGTCAGGCGAAGCGCATTGTGAGTTAGGAAAGGCATACGGGTATTTTAACCCGTTCGTTGAACAAACGGGCGTAATTTGTCACGAGTGGGCGTGTTACTTGGAGAAAAACTGGTTGATGGTGTTGATGACGACGGGACCCATCAGGATGATGAACAGAGGGGGGAAAATGAAAAACACCAACGGGAAGGTCATTTTAATACTTGCCTTGGATGCCAGTTCCTCTGCGCGCTGACGCCGCTTGGTGCGTAGGTCGTCCGCGAAGACCCGCAAGGTGTCGGCGATGCTGGTCCCCATCTTGTCGGATTGAATAATCATGGCGCACAGCGACCGCAGTTCATCAACGCCAGCGCGCTGTCCCAGGT
>DATNQC010000294.1:0-2730 GCA_036702885.1 Oculatellaceae cyanobacterium
CGCTTCCTGTTTACCGCCGTGCTAAAACGCGGACTGTTCCGGTTCATGCAAAGTCGCGGGCGCTTTGTCGCTTGGCTGGTGCCGCTCATATGGAGCTGGGTCACTGGCAACAAGCATGGGCGCATTGACGATCCGCCGCCACAGCCCCCTCAAGCCGTTACGCCTGTATACCCGCTTAAAACCCAGCCCAATCCAGGCTAAATAGCTACAGCGAGAGCCAACTTGTCCCTCCCCCTTTTCCTTCAAAACGGCTCATAATGCCTCACCAGCTCAATGCCGAGCCATTGAAACAGCCCGTGTTTGGGATGACAGTGGTGCTCCCCAAATTTTCACCTGATGATGTCGTCTGTTTCAGAACCTCTTGGTGGACTGGCAAATCCAAGCCCGTGACATACAGATGTCCTGCGTGCTATCAACCAATTGGAAAGGCGCGGCGCAGGGACTCACATTGCCTCGATATTCTCTCTGCTAAGGGCAGATGCCGATGCCTTAAGCCATCTGAAGAAAGAGCAGGTTTTGCAGACCCTTTATAAGCAAGGCTATTGTACACAAGCCGCTCGTCCTCAATTAACAGCCAAAGGAAAAAGGCAACCAGCCGAATAAGGCGGCTATTTTAAAAAAACTTCAAAAAGCTAACACAAAAACCCAAACGATTGTTTTTATGCATACACAAGGACATAAGCTGGGTTAAAACCACCATCAAAGGGGACAATAAGGGTTTTGGGACACTTTTAACGGGTGGGGGGAACACGCGTGCCACAGGGACACGATAATCCGATTCATGGGACCATCGACACATTCCGTCTGGTGGCTGAAACACGTCGTCAGGCGGAAGAAATCGCGGAAACGGCCAAGGTAACGGTCCGGCAGTTTTATCGTGATCCGCGTCAGTTGGCTGTTTTTATCGAACGCCATGGCACGCCGGTTTATTTGCTTAAACACACGCTAGTCGCTCATTTCACCCTGTGGCTTCTGGGGTTTGAGCCTGGCTTCATTCCTCCGGGCATCGGCAAACGATACCGCCTGCTTCAGTTCGTCTTAACTGCGCCATGGCTTGCGCCACTGCTCGGCAGACAATCCGCCAAGCATCACTGCCACTTGAGACATGGGATTTTTGTCGTCACGCCCAGCCTGTTTACCGTCGGGTATCTGTCACATCAGTTGCATCACTGGCTGGCTTTCCGAAGCGGCATGCAGGGCTACAACGACCGCGCCCAGGAACTCTATAAAAAGTTTTGGAACGAGGGCAACGGCGAAATCACGCCGGAGATGCTGGAAATGGATACAGAAGACATTCTCGCGCTCAAGGCGGCCATCAACCGCGACCTGGAGGCCTTGCAATTCCTCCAGCAGGTGGCTAGCGAAATTCTGATTCCAGCCAAGCAAGCCAAAAAGATGGCACAGGGCGGCACCTCGGCCTAACATCGGGGAGGCTGCCCCCGTATAACCATCAACGCATGTTGAAGCCCCATAAAAAATGGAACACTTTGGGAATATGTATGTCATAATGACAACACATTTTTGAGTGGTCCATAGGAGTCGTGGACTATGGCCTTGAAAGACCGTTACCCCAATCATTTCGTGATCTCCCGTGTCGGGGAGGGGTATACGCACGTCCCACTGCATCACTACTTTGTGCCCAACTACAAATCCAAGAGCAAAAGCCGGGCCGCTTCCCACGCCCTGGAATTTTTAAGCCGCGTGTTTGCCGATGAAGGGGCAAGCCGCTTTTTCAGAACCTTTCTGCTTCGCTTTCTGATGGACGGCAGCGGACAATCATCAGACGATGCCAGTACCGGCCTGACCGTTCGCGCCGCAAGCTAAGGACGGCAAACCGGGACAATCCGGCCCAACGGGCAATAACCGTTTTGCTTTCCCGCTGACGGCGTTCCATATGTCACAGGAATCGCGTGAAGCAGAGGAATCGTCGCCATGACAGACTTCAAGAAAGTGTTGGGCCAGCACATGCTGGTGGAATTCTACAATTGTGACCGGGAAATCCTGGACGATGTCGCCGGGATCGAGCGCAGCATGAACGAAGCGGCGCGCGCCTGCGGCGCCACGATCGTCCAGTCCGTGTTCCACCGCTTTCAGCCTTACGGCGTCAGCGGCGTGGTCGTGATTTCCGAATCGCATCTGGCCATCCACACCTGGCCGGAATACGGCTACGCCTCCGTGGACCTGTACACCTGCGGCGACACGGTGACCCCGGAAAAAGCCTACGAGTACCTTAAGGCCGCTTTCAACGCGCAGGACACGGAAATCCAGACGCTGCAACGCGGCCACCTGGACTTTATCAAAGCCCGGCTGGAAAAAGCGGTGCAGTTGCCGGCCATGGAGAACCAGCCCGTTCTGGTGAAAGGAGGTGCGGCATGACGAAAGAACTTCAGGGCTTCGGGCCGCACCTGATGCTGGACTGCAAGGGATGCAACCCGGACAAGATCAGCGATGTCGGCTACATCTTTAATGTGCTGAACCGGCTGCCCGAGATGGTGGGCATGACCAAGATCACCCAGCCCTACGTGTTCCCTTATGAAGGACTGGTCCCCGAGGACAAGGGCGTCACGGGCGTGGTGATCATTGCCGAGTCCCACCTGACCTTCCATTCCTTTACGGAAAAAGACTACTTCTTCTTTGATCTGTTCAGCTGCAAACCTTTTGATGTGGAAGCAGCCAAACGGTTCATTGTGGAAGCCTTTGAGGTGCGGGAGACGGAGGCCCATTATGCGC
>DATNQC010000296.1:0-9615 GCA_036702885.1 Oculatellaceae cyanobacterium
GGGATGTACTGAATATCCCGGTAGATACCAAAGTCTCGACGCACTTCCGCAGACGCGCTGCCTTCAATCGCGTGATATTCCGTGAAAAAGTACTTGATGCCGTTTTCATACAAAAACGCTTCAATCGCCGGACGCAGCACCCGCTGCTGGGTTTCCGGATCGTTTTGCATTTGAGCAGGGCGGTATGCGCATTCCGGCAGCCAAATCCCTCTGGGGGCACGACCAAAGTGTTTTTTGTAGGACTCAATCCCGGTCCGAATCTGAGCCTGAATACTTTCATCCGTTCCCAAAAGCGGCAAAAAACCGTGAGTGGCGCCTGAAGTGGTAATTTCGATGCAGCCTTCATCCTGTAACGCCTTGAAAGCCTGCACCAGGTTCTTTCCATACTTGTACACAAAGTCATTCAGGATCCCACTGTAGAAGTTCTTGTAATAGTCCGCAAGGTAAGCCAAATGCTCCGAATGCGGCACCTTGGGATCGGGATAGGCCTGAATGTCTTTCTCAACGGCGGCAATGCGGGTTTTGACAAATTCGATGAAGCCGTTTTGCAAGTGTTCATCTGCCAGCTGCTCGGCAAGAATGGGAGTGATACCGACCGTGATACCCGCTTTGATCCCTTCGTCCTTCAAGTCGTTCAACGCATTTAACAGCGGAATATAGGTTTCCACCATGCAATCGTAGAGGTTTTCTTCGCCGAACGGCCACATTCCCGCCTTCCGATAAAAAGGCAAGTGGCTATGCAGCATCAGGACAAAAGTACCAAATTGAGTCTTCATCGCTTCTGTCATCCCCACGTTAACGTTGCAAGCATTGTACCCCAAGCGCAAGCAATTTGAAAACACGCTCAATGCGGCAAAAAATCGTCAACCGGCTAACTAGACAGCTACGATCAAATCAGATTGCCGATTTTGCATAAAGCCGGGTGTAATTCCAATAGCTCGCAAATACCTTTTTGATATAATCCCGGCTTTGAGCATAGGGAATTCGCTCCACAAACAGATCCGGATCGGAATATAGGCAATCAGAGTTTTGAACCCAGCGTTTCATCGCCCCCGGGCCACCGTTATAAGCGCCCACGGACAGCATGGAGTTCCCCTTGAACTGCTGATGGAGAAAGCCCAGATACCGAGTCCCAAGCCGGATATTAACCGCTGGCGTAAACAAATCACCCGTTTTAAAGCTTGCCAATGCTTCCCAGGCTGCCACTTCCTTGGCCGTGGACGGCAAAAGCTGCATCAGTCCCTGTGCATTTGAGCTGCTGATGGCAAACTCGTTAAAATAACTTTCCTCTCGCATGAGCGCCTGCACCAAAAATGGGTCCAGACCAGCTTTGGCACCAGCATCTTTGATCAGATCGTTAAAGTAAAGCGGATAAAGCAGCTTCCACTCGCTTTCCGGAACACGCGGGGGTGTTGACCTCCCACTTAAAAAGGCTGCTTTTGCCTGCGCCTCATGAGCTTCCCGCATCAATCGCAGCCCCTTGGCTCGGTCACCCGTCAACTGCGCCGACCAACTTTGCACACTGGCAGGCACTTCCGACATCACACTGCTCAGCAACAGGTTTACGTCTTCAGGTACCCCAATCGCCACCAGTTCCTTGGCGAGCTCCCTGAGGCGGCGACCACGCTCCCCTGGCTCAAATGCAGCCGCAGGAGGCAGAATATCCAACTGTTTGATATCCATTAGCTGCACTGGGTAGTCCTGACGCCCGGCAAACGTCACCCACCCGGGGTCTGAATTTCCAGACAATGCTCTTAACCGACCTTGCGCCCGAAAGGCATAGTAGTTGTTCGGGTACTGCTGAACCAGCTTTTGATAGGTCTCTTTGGCAAGCAGCGGGGAAGATTTTTCCTGTAGCTTGCCGATCCAGAACAGTGCTTTCGGTGCAGAACGCGCATATGGATACCGTTCGATATAACGTTGGGCTTGTGTCAGGTATTCCAGGCGTCTCCCGCTATTCAGCAACGGCCAAAGTAGATTCCAACCGCTTTCCGGTGCGTAATCGCTTTCCGGGTATCGCGCCAGTATCTGCGCATACAGCGTTGTAGAGCGCGAAGGTTCCAATTCCGCCAGCCTCCAGAGAACATAGTCCCCGCCTACAGGCAACGCCTGCCCTTCCAGCTTCCTGAGCAAGCTCAAGCCTGCCGAACCCGAATGATTGAGCACCAAATCCAACGCTTCCCGGAATTCATCCATATTTTTTGCACTGGGCAGCCCTGCCAAAAGTTTCTGAACCCCTTCCGGCTTCTTGCCAGCGCGAATCAATGCTTTACCCAAAGGAAGCCAGGTTTTTTCCGGGTCTCCCTGACTCAAATGCTGAATGGTGTCCGGTAAATCCCGCCCTGCCGAAGCCTCTGCCAAGCCGATCAACGTATAGTCCGCCTGACTGGGCGACGCCAACGACTTCAGCAACAAAGTCGCCGCTTCACTACTGAACTTGCAGTTGGGGCATTCTTCCAAGTACTGGCGTAATAACCCCGCAGCCACCTCAGGTTGCTCCTGATAGCTGGCAATCGCGCCCAAGTAATAGAGCGCACCCAAAGCGTAGGAACTGTTTGGAAAATCCCGACGGATCTCCTGAAAGGTCTTTTCCGCCTTTTCCCATTCACGTCCCCGCATTTGAGATTGCCCTACCCGATATCGTGCAGCCTCTTTTAGCACACTATCCGGCATTTGAGACAACAACATATTCAGTTTCTTTTGTGCCGCCCACTCATTACCCTGTCCGGCGTATGCTTCCGCTTCATGAAGCGCCAGGAAATCCTTCAAACCAGGATACACCGGTTCCAGTTTTTTAAACTTGTCCAATGCGGCCGTATAGTCAGTGCTTTGCAGATCCTGCACCGCTTGCCGGTAAAGACGTCTTGCCGTTTGTTGATCCATTCCGCCCAAGGGGGCATCATAAACCTTGTCGCTTACAGGCAACAATGACGCAGGACGGAGAGGAACCGGCCAGCCAGGAATTTGTCCCACCATCCCGCCAACCAGTGTTGCAATCACCAAAGCCGCCGCCATCCCCCAGAAAAATGGCGCTTTTGACGTTTTTGGCTTCATTCTCACTGGATTCTGTCTCACAAAAGGGGATTTTTGGGTTAAGGTTGGGCTTTTCATTCGGGGCCGCCAGCCAAGTTCTCTTGTATATACGTACAAGATTCTATATTATGACTGAATTGCCAATGAGGCAAAACCTGAGGATTATTATTGCGTGCTTCCACCTAGCCCCAAAAGGCCATCATTTTGGCTCACAAAGCTTTTCCTGTGTGTAGGCGTTGTAATTGCGGCTCAGCTCGTCAACACATCATTCGCAGATAGCGCCGAGTGGCCTTTACTGCAACAAGGCAAGGTCAGCGTCCGGCAAAATATTTCCTCTGGCAACACGATTCCCTCCGTGGAAGCCAAAATCCTGATCAATCGCTCTCCTGATAAGGTTTGGCCCATTGTTGCCAACCCGGAAAAACTCATGAGTCAGGAGGACAAAGTTAAAAAGGTCAAAATACTTTCTCAAACAGGCAATACGCAGCAGGTTGCGTTCAGTGTTTTCATGACCAAGCTGCTTCCCACTTTCAATTACATTCTGGAACAAAATCTTTCCCCGCCTTATGTCGTCCGCTTCCATCGCCTCAGCGGCAGTTTTCGGGATATTCAGGGCTTTTGGCGGCTAATCCCCGCAGATAACGGCCAGAAAACCATTTTGGTTTACAACCTCAAACTAGACCCCGGCCCTCTTGTTCCCCGTAGCATGCTTCTGGGAGCCATTAAGGCCGATTTACCCAATATGATGCAAAGCGTCAAAAAGACCATTGAGCTGAATAGCAACTAAGTCGTGTCTCTTGTTCCAGTGGGGCAGTTGAGATAGGCTGAAGATATGCCACAGCCTAACAATGTGTTGAAATTTCCCCACAAAAATCCGTTGCAGGGTTTTCACCTGAAAGCCTTTGCGGTTGTGTTTTACCTGTTTATTGCGGCCATGCTGACGCAGGTCTTACAAGCCAATGAAGAAGGGCTTTTCTTTCTGGTGTTGCTTGGCATTCTCTATCATTTTGGCATTCGTCAGTTTGGCATCAGCAGACAATACTTTCGGCAAAACGGCGTCCTGTTAATTATTCTGTTTCTGTTGGCTTTGTTCGTATTTTCCCACGCACTGATTCCCATTATCGCCATCAGCATCGTCTATTGGCTTTTAATTAGGCGCACCGCCAAAGAAGCACCCTACTTTATCCGTTACCACATCTTGACCGCTTTAGTCCTGAATTTTCTGGTCGTTGTGGGCTTTTTGCTAGTGTCTGCATCTCTTGAGCTACTCAATCAGATATTCCTGCTGTTTCATTTCCAACCATTTTTCCTGCCCGCCATTGCCTACTACAAGCTCCTGATTTTGTGGGGTTTACTCTGGGGAGTCGCAATTTGGCTCTCCGGTGCGGCGTTACTGGGCAGAACGCCTTATATTGGCATTGTCACCAACAGCATTCGGCACTGGATATAGATTTCACCCATAGACTTCAAACAGGTTGCCATAGAATCTCCTCCATTTAGTGGGTGTCCAAATCCGTCATCAATCGGAAGATGTTAGAGCGGCCCAATCGCCGTGTTGTGGAGAGCGTTGGATTTAAACCCGTTTCGATGAAAAGGCATTTCCAAAAACTATTGGGTCTGCTGGTTCTGATAGTCGGCATTCTTGGCGTTTTATACATTTTCTGGACAACGCCAACTCAGGATCCCGTCACAGCCGCTTTCAGTTCTCAAGCATCCATTGCGGATTACGCATCAACCTATAACGGGGTTCTATCCAGGCCACTCTTCCCGGATACATCCCTGTTCTTGCCATTGATGATCCAGGTCGTCATCTCATGCGTCCTGGTTTTGGCGATTGTTATTACTTCGCTTTTCTTCCCCAAGGCACGGCGCTTTGTCATGCTGGTAACGCTGGTCACCAGCGTCCGGCATTTGCTGTGGCGTGGTATTGAAACACTGGATTTCAGCTCACCAGTCGCCATTGCCATCACGGTCATGATTTATGGCGCGGAGCTATTGGCATTCTTCGCCATGGTCATCGGCTACTTCCAGGTTTGGGGGCAAACCGAACACAAGCCAATCAACATCTCCCACATCCCCCCGGAGCAATTACCCTCCGTCGATATCATGGTCTGTACCTACAACGAGCCGGTCAGCGTGCTTTATCGCTCTCTTGTCGGCTGCAAGAGCATTGATTATCCCAAAAAACAGGTTTATTTATGCGATGACGGCAACCGCCCCGAAATGCGGGAGCTTGCTCAACGCCTTGGAGTGAACTATATCAGCCGGACTCAAAACACTCATGCCAAGGCGGGGAACCTGAACAACGCCATGAACCATTCCAATGGGGATCTGGTGCTGGTGTTCGATGCGGACCATGTGCCTTGCAAAAATTTCCTGAATGAAACCGTCGGTTTCTTTATGGATGAGCGCTTGGGTTTTGTCCAAACCCCGCAGCACTTTTTCACCCATGATCCCTTCCAGCGCAACCTGCTTTCTGAACGGGTGGTCAACAACGAGCAGGATTTGTTCTTCCACGTTATTCAGCCCGGTAACGACTATTGGGGTGCGGCCTTCTTTGCCGGGAGCGGGGCCATCTTTCGCCGGCGTGCGCTAGAAAGCGTCGGCGGCTTTGCCGTGGAAACCATCACGGAAGACGTGCACACCGGCATGCGGATCCATGGACGGGGTTGGAAATCGCTTTATTATAACCGGGATTTGGCCGCGGGGATGGCCCAGGAAAGTTTTGCCGATGTCATCAAGCAACGCCTCCGTTGGGCGCGCGGCATGACTCAGATTTACTGCCTGGAAAATCCGCTTTTTGCCCGTGGACTCAGCCTTGCCCAACGGTTTTGCTATTTCACCGGCATCTGGTACTTCTTCCACGGTTTGCCGCGGCTTATTTTCATGGTGGCGCCGCTTTTCTTCCTGCTTTTTGGTTACAAAACCATTAACTCCGGCTTTGTGGAAGTGCTGATCTATTACCTTCCCAGCTTTATTGCGACTTCCTTGGGTTACACCATCGTTTCCCGCGGTGTTCGTCATAGCTTCTGGTCCGAAGTGTATGAAACCGCCTTCAGCGTCTACTTGGCGCTCACCACATTTTTGACATTTTTATCGCCCACCCGTGCTAAATTCCGGGTCACACCCAAAGGCGGCCTCACCGAACAACTGAATTTCAACTGGCGCATTGTTTTTCCTCAAGTGCTGATTGCCGCTCTTACCGTTATCGGGATTGGCATGGCCATTACACGGGCCATTTACACGCCAGAGTATGCTGGCGGCATCTACACCAACCTGTTTTGGTCCCTCTACAACCTGGTGCTCCTCCTTGGCTCCATTTATGTTGCTCAGGAGCGGCCCCAGTTCAGGCTGTCCCCCCGGATTCACCGTCGGATTCGCTGCGAACTGAAATTGCTTGATGGTTCCATCGCGGTTGGCTATACCACCAATATTAGTGAAAGCGGTATTGCGCTGGTGTTTGATGAGCCGGTTCCCGTGTCAGGCACTATGGCGCTCAAAATCATGGACTGGGATATTAACGAAATTTCCATTATCTCCGTCCAAACGGTTCGTAGTGTCGTGGAACCTGATAACCGCCACTATATCGGTTTCCAGATTGTCAACCGCACCGAAGAGCAGCACCAAAAACTGGTGCGCCACATGTTTGGCTCGGCTGAGGTCTGGGCTAATGACTACATCTACACTGAAACAACCCGCTCCTTCTGGAACCTCTTAATGACGCCGTTCCGCCTTTCCTCGGTGAAGGAGACGCCGCTCCGCCGGGGTGCACCACGCTTCCAGGCCACGCTCTCCTGCGTGTTGAATGTGGACAACCAATTCGTCATCGGTTTTTCCAACGAGGTCAGCGAAACCGGCATTTCCGTTTTCCTCAAGCAGGCCATTCCGCTGCAAGCAGGACAACCCCTCAAAATCAGACTCCAGTGGCCTACCGGACAGATCAGCGAACTCCCCGCCGTGGTTCGCCGGACGGAATTTGCAGGCGGTGGCCAGATGAAAGTCGGTCTGGAATTTACCCCATTAACGCCAGACAAAAAAGTCGAACTCATCAAGCAGATTTATCGCCCCAAAGAAGGCCTCATCCGGGTTGCTCCCACAGTGAACAAAATGTTCAATTGCGCCATTATTCCCGTCGATGGAAGCGCCCCCGAGCAAGGTGTTACGCAAGAACTCAGCGAACTAGGCCTGATTGTTCAATTACAGGGACAAACCCAATTGCAGCCCAAACAAAAAGTATGGGTGCAACTGGCCTGGGATGGCGGTCAAGGAGAACGCTACCCGGCTGAAGTCATCGAAACCACCACTTACTACGGCCCAACCCTGGTGCTCCTGCACTTTAGCGGCCTGGATCTCAAAACGCTGGACAGAATCAGCATGCGCATCCATGAGCCTACCGAACAAAAAACCTTTAAAACACTCATCGGAGATTGAAAATGACTTATGATTATATAATAAGGAATGGTTGGGAATTACGTGAGTTAGAGGATTCTACCGCAGCTTTCGGCGGCTCACCTGCGTTTGCTACGCCGAACTAACAACCGAAAGCATACAGAGAACATCTGCTGGCATTACTCCCCCTGATTTCAAACGAGCGTGGAATTTCATGAAAAAACCGATTCTTAGCCTAGCGTTAGCCATCAGTATTGGTTGCCTGACAGCCGATGCCTTTGGTGCTGCAACTTCCAGCACTCTACAGGCTGGTATTAACAACTACAACCGGGGCTACATCGCCAAGGCACTCCCGCTGTTTGAAAAAGCAACCCAGCAAACCCCTAACAATGAAATGGCCTGGCTCTGGCTTGCCCGCGCACATCAAAAACAAGGCAGCCCGACCAACTTTGAAAAGGCCAAAATCGCCCTGCAACGGGTCATCGCCATCAACCCAAACAATGCAGAAGCGCTTTCCAGCCTGGGAGAAATGTGGAGCTGGGAGCCCGCAAAGCGCTCGGAAGCCATTGAGCTTTTAAAAAGAGCCTATCGGATCAACCCGGCCGATATCGTAACCGCCAAACGTTTGTCGGAAGCCCTCTTCTGGCAAGGGGACGCCGAAGAAGCCCTTCATTATGCCAGCCCCATTGCCAGCCGTTACCAAAAAGACCGGAAATTTATGGAAGCATACGCTCAAATGCTCACCCAAGCCGGTCGTGCGGATCAAGCCCTGGAAATCTATAACACGATCCTGAAAACGGAAAGCAGCCGGCAACTACCGACTCGGCTCAATCTAGCGCGCGCCTTTTTTAAAAGCGGACAGCTTCAGGAAGCGCGCACGTTATTTGCAGAGATCGACCAAGCAGCACAAAATACCGCCTTGGGGCGTGAAGCCGATTTCGCTCAAGCCATGGCCTCCCTGGCGTTTGACTTGGGCCTATACAGTGAAAGCATCCGGTGGGATCAAAGCCTGCCCGGTTCTCTCCAAAGACAAAAGGACATTCAGCTTCGGACTGCCCGCGCATTGGTCCGGGCCGGACGGATGCCGGAAGCGGTGGAAAAATTTCAGCGCCTGTATGAAGCCGGTTTGCTGAACGCCTCGGAAAAAATGGAGTATGCCGACTATCTGCGACAAAGCAACTTGTCTGCAGACATGCTTCCCATGCCCAACCTGATTGAAGCCCTGTACCGGGATGCTTTACAGGAAACCCCGGAAAATGGCGACATCTACTTGCGACTGGCACGGATGCATGGGGAGGCCAACGAGTTTCAACAAGCCGTCCAAGCCTATCAGCAAGCCTTAAACGCACCGGGCTTCATGAGCCGGGAAAGTGTTAAACGGGAATTTCTAGACTATATCAAATCCGATAAAAGCCAACCTGCCGCCGTGGAAGCGCTCTTTCAGCAAATGCTGAATGAAAATCCCAACGATCTGCCCACCAAAACCGCCTATGCGGAATTTCTTTCCTGGCAGTTGGATCGGCGCGCCGAGGCGCTCCGGCTTTATGTGGAACTTGCCAAAGACAACCCGGAACAATCAGAAAGCTGGGAAGCCCGGATTGAAGAAGTGTTGAAATGGCACAAGCCCAATACGGCACTCATTCCAATTTATCAGGAAATCGTGAATATATATCCGCAAAGTAAGGCCATTTGGCTTGCCGTTGCACGCGCTTATCGCAATGATAAAGATTACTACCGGGAGGCGGTGGAAACCTACAGCATCATGATCCAACGCTACCCCAACGATGGCACCATCAAGCGGGAGTGGCTGGATTTACTCACTTCCAACGAAAGCCAACGGAGCAACAACATTAAGCTGCTGGAAAAAATGACCCAGGAGAATCCGGACGATTTGGATATCCTGGCAACTTACGGCAAGCTGCTTTCCTATGATCACCACTACGGTCGCGCCATGACCGCATTTGATGACGTATTGAGTCGCAACCCTGAGCATTTTGACGCACTAATCGGCAAGGGATATGTGATTTTATGGAGCGGCAAAAAGTTTGAGGCCAAGCGATATTTTGCCGATCTGCGTCAAAAATACCCGGACAACGTCGATATCGCCATTGGGCTTGCCCAAGCGCACAAACTGATTGGTCGCTATGACGAAGCTATCAAAATTATTGAGGAAATTCGACCCTTATTGCAAAA
>DATNQC010000298.1:0-3079 GCA_036702885.1 Oculatellaceae cyanobacterium
GCCCAGTACGTCAAGCCTTTAAAGTGGTTCGGCGCACTGGTGCATAGATACACAACAACCAACAGTGCCGCAAAACCCGATGTCACCGGATTCCGCTGATAAAAAGGAACCGGAATATCCTCCCGACTCATCTCCAGCTGCTCTCCGGAAGCCTCCAAAGGGCCAAAACCCTCCATCCCGGCAGCATCACAGTTGTCATCAGATGCCGGTGGTTGTTGCATCTTGCCTCCCTCCTAACCCAACCATTATAGAGTCTTTTTCGCATCCAGAAACAATATTCTATCGGATTCATAGCATTTAAATATCCATATCACAGCGCAATACAATCCGCCATCGCAACTAAGCGCTTATATACACTCTTCTGCTCCAGTTAGAAAACCTGTTCAAGCCGCGCTGGACTGGAACGCCGGCTGCTCAATGTGTTTCCGAGTCGTCGTCAGTTTGTTCAGGTAAATATATAAAACCGGGGTGATGTATAGTGTGAGCAATTGGGAGACAAGCAAGCCACCCAGCACCGCCAAGCCCAGGGTCTGCCGAGACTCTGAACCAGCCCCTAAACCAATCGCCAGGGGCAGCGCCCCCATAATAGCGGCCAAGGTTGTCATGGTGATGGGGCGGAAGCGCACGAGACAAGCTTCGTAAATGGCTTCCGTGGCGGACTTCCCTTCCTTGCGCTCCGCTTCCAACGCAAAGTCAATCATCATAATCGCGTTTTTCTTAACGATCCCAATCAGCAGAATGAGACCGAGGAAACCATACACATCCAGTTCCTTATGGAACAATAGCAGGGTCAGCAAAGCGCCCAAACCGGCCGGTGGCAAACCAGACAAAATAGTGATGGGGTGAATAAAGCTCTCATACAGGATACCCAGCACCAGATAAATCACCAGAACAGCAATAACCAGCAAGAACCCCATCCCCTGCAACGAGGACTGGAATGCCTGTGCGCTACCCTGAAAGCTGCTTTTAACCGTGGATGGAATCACCTCATCCGCCAAGGCCTGAATTTCCTTGACCTTTTGCCCCAGCGCGACGCCGGGCTTCAGGTTAAAGGAAATCGTTGTCGAAGGGAACTGCCCCAAGTGGTTCACGGAAAGCGGTCCTACGGAGCGTTTGACACGCGCCACTGCATCTAGCGGTACCAAACTGCCCATCTTGGAACGAAGATAGATTGTGTTCAGATCCTGAATATCTTTCTGGTACTCCGGTAGCAGTTCTAGAATTACCTGATAATCATTGTTAGGCGCATAGATGGTCGAAATCTGCCGGGTGCCAAACGCATTGCTCAGCGCCAGCTCCACCTGTTCCGCGGTAATGCCGAGGCTGGCCGCCTTATCGCGGTCAATATGCACATCCAATTGCGGATTGGTAATTTGCAGATCTGATGTCACATCCTGCAAACCCGGAATATTTTTCATCCGCTCCTCCAATGCCGCCGTGCTGGCATAGAGATCCGATGTATTAGGTGACTGCAGCGTAAACTGATACAAACTCTTGCTGAGCTGTCCACCCAAGCGAATGGTGGGTGGCGCCTGAAGGTAAATTTTGATGCCTGGCACCTGGGCCAGCTTGGGCCGCAATGACTGAATGATTTCCGTCACGCGCATTTTCCGTTCGGACAAAGGTTTTAAAGTCGCGAAAATCCGGCCTGTATTGCCGTTATCAACACTGGACATGACGCTGGCTACATTCGGATCACGTCGAATGATTGCCGCAAGCTGCTGCTGGTGCGCCACCATTTCCTGAAAGGAAATACCCTGCGGTCCTTCCGTCGCACCAAAAAGTTGACAGGTGTCCTCCGTGGGCATAAAGCCTTTTTGCACCATGCCAAACACCAACGCCGTCATCACCAGCAACCCGAAAAACAGCATCAACACCCCCCGTCGCTGCTCAATCGAAATTGCAAGCGTTTTCTGATAGAGCGCATACAGGCCATCAAAAAAGCGTTCTGACCAACGGAACCACCCCGTGAGCGGCCCATGATCCAGTTTGAGGAAACGACTGGCCAGCATCGGTGTCAGTGTGAGGGAAATGAACCCTGAGATTAGGATGGACACCGCCATCGTCAGAGCAAACTCATTGAAAAGACGACCGATTAAACCACCCATAAACAAAATGGGAATAAAGACCGCCACCAGCGAAACCGTCATGGATAAAACGGTAAAACCAATCTCGGCGGCCCCATCATAGGCTGCCTGCAAGGGATTTTTCCCCATTTCCATGTGGCGCATGATGTTTTCCAGCACCACAATCGCATCATCCACCACAAAGCCGGTCGCCAGTGTCAATGCCATCAGGGAAAGGTTGTCCAGACTGAAGCCCAACAGGGACATGATGGCAAAAGTGCCAATAATGGACATAGGCAGCGCAATACCGGAAATCACCGTCGCCCGCATGCTACGTAAAAAGAGCATGATGACCAGAACCACCAGAACAATGGTGATCACCAGCGTAAATTGCACATCCTCCACTGAAGCCCGAATGCCGATCGAGCGATCAAAGACAACATCCAGCTTGGCTCCCGATGGCAAAACCCGCTGAAATTCAGGTAATAGGGCCCGGATCTGATCGACAATCGCAATGGTGTTAGTTCCCGGCTGCCGCTGCACTGCCAGCACGATACCGCGCGTGCCATTAAACCAGCTGGCAACCCGGTTGTTTTCCACACTGTCCAATACGTTTGCCAGCTCATGCAGATATACCGGCGCGCCGTTACGGTATGCCACCAGTAAAGGCCGGTAGTCGCTGGCGCTCATGAGCTGCCCGTTTGCTTTAACCGTTAATGAACGGTGCGGCCCATACAACACCCCGGTGGGAAGATTGACGTTACTGCTTTGAATCGCCTGCGCCAGTTCATCCAACCCCACGTTCTTGCTCACCAGCGCCTTGGGGTCCGCCTGAATGCGCACGGCATACTTTTGTGACCCATAGACCGAAACCTGCGCCACGCCGTTAATCATGGAAATCCGTTGCGCAACAGTTTTTTGAGCGTATTCATCCACCTGCGAAAGTGGCAGATATGGAGAACTGAGCGCCAGATAAATAATAGGCATATCCGCCGGGTTGACTTTCCGCAAGG
>DATNQC010000299.1:0-4897 GCA_036702885.1 Oculatellaceae cyanobacterium
AATCCAGCCGCGCATGAGCGTAAAAAATAGCGGGGGATGCACATTGGCCTTCAGCACATCAGCCGTCCCGGACAAGGCGGAGGAAAGCATTGAAAAACTGGTGCGATCCAGCGCTTTGTTACGATACCATTCCGCAGACACCGGAAAAGGTGGGTCAAACATCTGCCCCTTCAGGCGGAATGCGTCCGGATCGACGGAATTGCCGAGTCCGCTGGCGATAGTGGCAATTTCATCGCTCCAAAGGCCCTTTTCTTCCAGTCGGTAAAAACGAGCCAGACAGCCCACAGCAATCACCACGGCCAGCAGCCAGGCCATCCAACCCGGCGGAGAGGAAGGCAACCTGAATGTTTTAAGCAACGCCACCGCTCTCTGAAACATCGTTACGCCGCCCGCTCCGTCGATGAAGCTGAGAGCAACGCTTGCCCGGATTTTTTCGCCTTGCAGAGGAACCACAGAATGGGCCCGCCAGTCATCACCATGAAATTCAGCATGTGCGCCTGCCCGATAAACGTAAGCGAGAACAATTGCGCGCCTGAAACCAGCACAATCAGTTGCCGCAAGCGATTGCCTGGCTCAAGATACAAGGCCAGCGGGAAGAACATCCCGAAGTACCAGGGATAAAACTTGAGACTGACAAGGCACACCAAACAAGCCAGCACAGATAGAGCATCCATCATCCAGTGGGAAACGCCATATTCTGGCTCACGAAGGCGTCTAAAGGCCAAGGCGGCGTAAAATGCCAGATAAGCGCCAATCAGAATATTCTTGAGCAACTCCCGAACAAACAGCTTGGCAGACAGCAGGTGGGCTTCCGCCGTGGCATGCGTCCAATGCGCCAGTGATGCAATGGCTGACCAAACAGCGGACAACACCGCCTTTGAAAAGGAATATACGCAGGAATGTAACGAACCATGACTCACCTGGGCGTTGCGGCCAATCTCTTTCAAATGAAAAGCCTGCCAATCCGGCAAATACGGCATGCCACAGATGGTAAACACCAGCAGCGCCAGAACGCTGCCGAATATCAGCGCCTTCCATCGTTTTTGTTTGACCAACAGTAGCGCGGCAAAGGGCATAATCACCAAGGATCCGTATTTCACCAGGGTCGCCGCCATGAGCGCAGGCAATATGCCAATCCATGCTCCCACGATAGCGCAATAGGCGCTAATAGTAACAAAAAGCCCCATTAATATATCGTTATGGCCATTGGCCAAGCCATGCATCAGAATGAGCGGATTGAACGCATACAGGTAAAGCGCCAGCTTCCGCTGCGCGTCGGGGCGGTTCAGCTTTTGGCAACCCAACAGAATCAAGCCCATTGTGCATAGGTGGAGCAACAGGTTAAAACCCTTGAACACCAGAATCGTTCTGGCTTTATCGCCACCACCCAAGAGGCACAGCGCTTTTGCGACGAGCAAATACAAAAAGCCATACGGGCTGGGATTATTGACCCAGTGATTGGTAATCATCGGATCATGCTGCCAGCCGGGAATATGATCCACCGTGGCGACATAAGGATTAAGACTGTAATGCGCCTGCTGCCAGCCACGGTTGATATAGCCGTATAAATCCGTGGAATGAAACGGCGGAATCATCGCCGCGACAACAGCCAGTAGCGCGCCAAACAGAAACAGGCGACGGATGCTCAGCCCGGAGCCGGTCAGCCATTTTCCACCTTGCCAAAAAGCCGCCAAAAGCAAGAGCGTCAGGGGCCAGGCGAAAATTTCGTGAGAAAACTTGGGCAAGCCCGACTGCGTATAAAACCACCAGGCTCCGGCATAGACAAGCAGTAGCGTCGCCGTAAGCCAGGTAAAGCGCTTTCCTGAGGCGGTCTCGTTGGCGGACATAAAGGAATCCGTCTTGCTGAATGCGACATTCCATTCTGTGCCGCTCGTCCGATGAAATCAAGCATCAGCCCACAAGGCAGAGCTTTTGCGGCGCTTGCCTTGCCATGCACTCCTACACTACAATCAGCTTTAGGGAGAATTGCATGAGGTTGAAGCGGTTGTTAAAGCTGCGTTTCGTCCCTGATTCAGAAAGAAAATACCGTTTTAGCTGACTGAGGGTCTGTCTACTCGTTGGCAACGGGAGTTGAGTCGCATTCGTTGGAAATAGAGAGTCAAGGAGATACACATGAGGATGCTGATTTCAAAGGGTCGGAATCTGGGGCGGGCGCTACTTGCAGTGCTGGTTGTGGCATTGTGCGCCAGTAACATGGCGTTGGCCCAGTCTTTTGATTTGTTGCGGACAGTCCCCCTGGAAATCAAGGAGTATGAAGTCAGCAAAGATCTTCCGGTGACTTTCGCCACCGCCGATCAGATTATTCAAGTGCTGGATAGCAGCCCGGTTTTGCTGGTCCATATGGAAGTGCTTCGGCGCGGGTATTCCGATCTCCCGGACTCCGAAAAGGAAAAGTTAGTCGCGGCCCTTCTCAAACGGCACCAACAGCAGGAGCATGACCTGCCTCGGGCGTTTGATCACGGTTACGCCCAATTGATTTACAAGAACAACAAAACGGGCCTTTTCTACCTCCGCAAGGTCAACGACAAGCTACAGAACCAGTTCACCAGCCTGGCTTACGGCATGGCGCAGGTGGAAGCCGATCTCACCCTGGAAAACTCCACCCCGGAGGAAATGACCACCCGTAAAATGGACGCCATGTACAAGCTGTCGGATGCGGTCAAGCTTGACGCACTCAACCACCAGCCCGGCTTCTGGCCTTCGTATGTGCGGGTAATTGAAAAAATCAAACCGCTGGGCGGCGCTTACCAGAGCTTCAGCAATCGCGACTTTTCGCTGATGTATGTCCCGATGGGCAGCAACGTGATCCCGATGCGCGGCGCCCAGATTGTCACCATGCCGCTGGCGACCGAGCCGGAAATTCTGGCGCTCAACGCCGTGCATACCTCCTGTAATCCGGAAACCAAACAGTCTGAAGGCGAGTCGGACTCATCCAAAGCGTCTGCCGGCACACAGGTGAATGAAACTGCCGTGCTACAGTTTTTCCCCACGGAAAAACCGGGTTTATACCGGGTTCGTGTGACCGGCAGCTATGGACAGCCACTTTTAAGCTTTGAAACCTATTCCAGCAACCGTATTGTGGAAGACCTTGAAGGCGACGGCGCCTTTGAAATCGTCGCCCGCCAGTACAAGGAAGATCCGTTCAACCCGATACTGGTCTACCGGTACACGCCTTGTGGCTTTGAACTGGACAAAAAGATTTTCGGTTATTTCCATTAAGGAATAAGAACCGTCCCATATTGGAGACATCGCAAGGTTTCTCCGGAAGCCTTGCGATTGTTTTTGGCTCGGTTTCCAGAGTATGCCCCCTTTTTGGCATCAGGTTTCAATCGAAGTCTGGGTCTCATCTGAAAATGCTAAAATGTAGGATTACCCACCGTCTGGCCGTGTGTCGCTTGCTGTCGGGCTTTTTACACCAGACGCAGCTTCCATACAAATCACATTGGGTCCATGCGCAATTTGAAAGCGTCTTTGTTTTTAAATGGCTAAAGGCAACTTGTTACCTGCCCTCTGCTATGGTAGGATACCGCCCAATCTCCCCCAGAAAGGAAATGAACGCCATGTCCACCACTGAACGTCAACCGGAAACACTATACCCACTTATGGATGGAATGACCGCGAGACAGTTCTTTGAACAGGGCACTGGCTACACATATGACGACTTTATCCTGCTGCCGGGGCATATTTATTTCTCCGCTGATGAGGTGACGCTGGATACCCGCATCAGCCGTCGCATCAAGCTGAAAACCCCATTGGTCAGCTCCCCGATGGACACCGTGACCGAGGGAGAAATGGCCATCAGCATGGCACTGCAAGGCGGTATGGGGATTATCCACTACAACAACTCCATTGAAGAGCAGCGGGATGAGGTTTCCAAGGTCAAGCGGTTCAAAAACGGCTTTATTACCAATCCGGTCACCCTCAGCCCCCAGCATCGCATTCGCGATATTGATGAGATCAAGAAGAAGTACAACTTCTCCGGCGTTCCCATTACGGAAAGCGGTAAAATGGGCTCCCGACTGCTAGGTATTGTCACAAACCGGGATATTGACTTCATTCAGGATCGGGATTTGCCGCTGTCTGAAGTCATGACGACCGAGCTGGTTGTGGCAAAGGAAGGCTGTACGCTGGAAGAGGCCAACCAAATCCTGCGGGAAAGCAAGAAAGGCAAGCTGCCCATCGTGAACGCCAAGGGTGAAATTGTCGCCCTGATTTCCCGTAACGACCTCAAGAAGAACCGGGACTTCCCGTTGGCGTCCAAAGATCCGGTGAACAAACGCTTACTCGCGGGCGCTGCCATCGGTACGCGTGACGAAGACCGAGATCGTCTGGCTGCATTGGTGGAAGCAGGGCTGGATTTGGTTGTTCTAGACTCCTCTCAAGGGGATTCCATCTATCAGATCCAGATGATTGAGTACATCAAGAACAAGTATCCCGATCTGGAAGTCATTGGTGGCAATATTGTCACGATTGAACAGGCACGAAATCTGATTCAGGCCGGTGTAGACGGGCTTCGCATCGGTATGGGCGTTGGTAGCATTTGCACCACACAGGAAGTGATGGCTTGCGGTCGACCTCAGGCAACCGCCGTCTACAAAACCGCCATGTACGCCCGTGAATTTGGTATCCCAGTCATTGCGGACGGTGGTATTTCCACCATTGGTCACATCATCAAGGCGCTGTCCCTTGGCGCAAGTTGCGTCATGATGGGCTCTATGCTGGCCGGAACCGAGGAAGCGCCGGGTGAATACTTCTATCAAGACGGTGTGCGCCTGAAGAAATACCGCGGCATGGGCTCACTGGAAGCCATGAAAAAAGGCAGCGCAAAGCGTTACTTCAGCGAAGGCGATAAAATCCGCGTTGCCCAGGGTGTCTC
>DATNQC010000303.1:0-3658 GCA_036702885.1 Oculatellaceae cyanobacterium
CGGATGGAGATACGGCTCAAGTGGGTCCACAGATTGCGGAGCGGCTCAATCTGCCGCAGGTCAGCTATTGCGAAGATTTTCGAATTGAGGACGGGAAAGTCATTGCCCGCCGCGTCATTGAAGGGGGCTATCAGTGGGTCCGCATGGAGCTGCCCTCCCTGATCACGGTTGCCAACTCCTATCACCAACTGGAGTACAAAACGATTCGCGGCGCAAGACGGGTTCAAATGCTGCTCCGCAACGAGGAAGAGAAAAACAAGGTCATCAAGACCGTCACCCTGGATGATATTGGAGCCGATCCGGCGCTCTGCGGCCTGAAGGGTTCTCCCACCATCGTTGCAAAAACCGACAAGGTTGCCGAGATCGGTGGTAGTTGTATCATCCGGCAAGGCGCTCCCATCGAGGAAATGGTGCAGGACGTTCTGCAAAACACCAACCTGAAAGAATTTGTCAAAGTATAACCGCGAACGGAAATAAGTGGATTTGCGATGAGCACAGAGGAAAACAAGCAAACGCAGGCGCCGCAGGTTCAAGACGAGCCCTTGCGGGAAATTTGCACCCCCTCCAATAAAGAGGTGATTGTCATCGCCGAACAGGCGCAGGATGCGGAAGGCAACCCCAAAGTCCAGCCGGTGACACTGGAATTGCTGGGCGCTGGACGGGACTTGGCTGACAAGTTAGGCGGAAAGCTCTCTTGTATCCTTCTTGGGCACAATGTACGGGAAGAAGCGCAACGACTCATCCACTATGGCGCGGAAACCGTTTATCTGGCCGATCACCCGGAGTTGACCCATTACCGGACGCTGCCTTACAAGCGCGTCATCACGGATTTACTCAGCACGTTTGATCCCCCGCCGCACATTCTGCTGCTGGGTTCCACCACAACCGGCCGGGATTTGGCGCCGCGTATCGCCGCATTCTTCAAAACCGGTCTAACGGCAGACTGTACAGAATTGGATATCGGCCCCTATGAACACACCAACAAAGCCGATCCGGATAAGTTGGGCATTTATCCCGGCTGCTTATACGCCATTCGCCCCAGTTTCGGGGAAAGTCTGAAGGCCCGCATTCTGGGGCCATGGAATAACCCGCAAATGGCCACCACTCGGCCGGGCGTGATGGTGCCGTTGAAACCGGACACCAGCCGGACCGGTGAAATCCGTGAAATTCCGGTGAATCTCCAGCCGGAAGACTTCCGGCTAGAAGTCCTGGAAATTGTCCGCGAAGTGCAGTCCGGCGTGAATCTAGCGGAAGCTGATGCCATTGTGGCTGGCGGTTACGGCTTGGGCGGCCCTGAAGGCTTTGAGTTGCTCCGTAAACTGGCCAATTGCTTTGAAAACGGCGTGGTCGGCGCGTCCCGTAAAGCGGTGGATGCCGGTTGGATTCCGTATCAATGCCAAATCGGCCAAACAGGGAAAACTGTCAGACCCAAAATCTACATTGCCTGCGGTATTTCCGGCGCGATTCAGCATCGCGTGGGTATGAACAAGTCTGGTTTGATCATCGCCATCAACAAGGACCCGGATGCCCCGATCTTCCAAGTGGCGCATCACGGCATTGTGGGCGATGTGTATCAAGTTGTGCCTGAACTCATTCGGCAATTGAAAGCGAATCAACCAACCGGTAAAACGGATTCGCAGGAAAAGTCCCTGGTCTAGCCAGGCAAATCAATGTTATTCATCAACTGGTCTTATGTAGGATACGGCGCGGAGTGTGCTGGGCGGAACGCTAAAGGCATATCCGCAACGGGATAGTAAAGGGAGGCAAGTCCTCTGTGGCTGAACGGATTGAGTACGATGTAATTTTGGTGGGCGGCAGCCCATCCAACCTGGCTTTAGCGCACCGCCTAGTGGATTTGGCCAAGGAAAGCGGACAGGCTTTTACCATGGCCATCCTGGAAAAGGGCAAGGAGTTTGGTGCGCATATCCTCAGTGGAGCGGTTTCCAATCCGCGCGTCATCCAGAAACTTTTCCCCAACTACAAGGAACAGGGCTTCCCGATCGAAGCGGAATGCACAGAAAGCTATTTTTCCATCTTGGCCAACAAGAGCAAATGGGACGTCCCGGCCTCTCTCCTCCCGGCAGGTCTTAAGAAAGAAGGTTACCTGGTTCTCACATTGAGTCATGTCGTGTACTGGATGGTGAACCAGCTCAAGGAGAAACTAAAAGAAATCCCCCATGTCACGGTGGATTTCTTCCCTGGCTTCTCCGCGCACGAAGTCGTCTATGACGGCGAGAAAGTGGTCGGTGTCCAAGTTGTAGAAGAACCGAGTGGAGATCCGAACGAGGATAATATCTACGGTAAAGTGACCTGCTTTGGCGATAAGGGCTTTGTCTCCCGCAATTACATCGCCAAAAAGCAACTGCGAGATAACCCGCAAATCTGGTCCGTGGGCGTAAAAGAAGTCTGGGAGCTACCGGAAGATCGCGACCTGAGCGGTAAGGTCTGGCATACGATGGGCTTCCCACTGGTTGATGGCTCCTTCGGTGGGGCATTCATCTACGGGATGAAAGACCACAAACTGACCATTGGGATGGTCATTTCACTGGACTCGCCCAACCCCAACATCAATCCGCAGCAGAAATTGCAGGATCTGAAAAAGCATCCGTGGGTGCAATCGCTCATTAAAGATGGCAAGCTGCTGAAATACGGCGCGGCTTTACTACCGGAAGGCGGATACTACAGCCTCCCTAAAAAATTCGCAACCGATGGCGCAATGCTATTGGGTGACGCGCTGGGCGTGCTGGATATTTCTAGGCTTTCCGGGGTGGATAAGGCAATGGAATGCGGCTGGCAGGCCGCCGAAGTCATCCATGAAGCACTGAAAAAGAATGACTTTAGCGAGGCAACCCTATCCCCATATAAAGATCGCGTGATGAATTCCTTTGTCGGGAAAGAGCTCTATGAAGGGCGTTATTTCCGTCAGGCCTTCCAGGAAAACCCGCGTCTGCTGAACAACTATCTGCCACGCGTGCTGGATGGCGTGGATGGTGGCAGCCCGTGGCTGGGGATGTTGTCCGTCGGCTTTACGAATAACCCGATTCAGGCGTTATCCGATGCACTTCGTCTGAAGGGACTGATGGAGGGCACCAAGGACATTGGTCCCGTCCGCTACCAGGAAGATTACAAGCACATCGTTCCCAACTTTAAGCCCTCACGGTCCATTTCCGTGAACGGTTTTGTCAAGGAAACGATTTACTCCCGTGCGGATGCCGTCTTTTATGCCGGCACAAAGTACCACGAAGAAAACCGACACATTGACGAGTTCAATCCGGATGTGTGCGTCAAGTGCATTGCCATCTACGATCAGCTTGGCAAAGAAACGCCCTGTGTTTCCGACTGTACGGCGGAAGTGCACCGGATTGACGTCAAAGGCGGGACGCGCCATCACGGCATGTCCTTGGAAAACTGCGTGCAATGCCGCACCTGCGAAATCGTTTGCCCGGAAGTCAACCTGAAGGTCAGGCCGACTGCACAAGGCGCCGGGCCCGATTTTATGGGCATGTAGCCGCATCATGCATTCGTCAGGGTTTTAAGGTTCTCTTCTTTAGCGCGAAAACCAGGCCGGTTGAACGAGAGCAGGCCTGGTTTTCTTTTGAACGAGTGCACCGTCTTGCAGGCGTCAATACATTCGCCGCAATTGAAGCAACCATCAAAC
>DATNQC010000315.1:0-1946 GCA_036702885.1 Oculatellaceae cyanobacterium
CAGCAATACCAGACCGATGCCGTCAACAGCGTCGTCAATATCTTTGCCGGGCAGCCCTATTCCGACCGTGTCAGCTATGTACGTGATTTGGGCATTAACAAAAAAAAACAGTATACCCAAGTATCCTTGTTTAATGAGCCAGAATCTCCGGGAGACGAGCTATCCATCGGCTTTGAAAACGCCCGGCTTGTTCTGACCCCCGGGCAGCTTCTGCAAAACATCCGCAACATGCAGGCCCGCAACAACATAAAGCAGTCCGAGACTTTGGTCAGCCACCTGGGGGCCTGCAGCCTGGACGTGGAAATGGAAACCGGCACAGGCAAAACCTATGTATACATAAAGACCATTTTCGAACTGAATAAGCGGTACGGCTGGAGCAAATTTATTGTGGTGGTTCCTTCCATTGCCATCCGTGAAGGGGTATATAAGACTTTTCAAATTACCCAGGATCACTTCATGGAGCATTACGGCAAGAAAGCCCGCTTTTTTGTCTACAACAGCCAAAATTTGACCGAACTTGACAACTTCAGCGCAAGCAGCGGGATAAATGTCATGATTATCAATATCCAGGCTTTTAATACTTCCTTGAAAGAGGATGCCAGGAGCAAGGAAGCTCGCCGCATTTATGAAAAACTGGATGAATTCGGCAGCCGCAGGCCTATTGACGTCATAAAGGCCAACCGCCCCATCCTCATTCTGGATGAGCCGCAGAAAATGGGCGGAGACAAGACCCAGAAAGCACTGGCTAATTTTAATCCCCTGTTCTGCCTGAACTACTCGGCCACGCATGTTCAGCACCATAATCTCGTCTATGTCCTGGATGCGGTGGATGCTTACAATAAACGGCTGGTAAAGAAAATCGAGGTCAAAGGATTTGAAGTCAAGAATCTCAGAGGGACCGACAGGTATTTGTTCCTTGAGAATATCATCATCTCGCCCAAGAAGCCGCCGATGGCCAAAATCGAGCTGGAGATTGAATACAAAAAATCTGTCAATATCAAGCGCGAAGCGCGCATCCTCGGTGTGGGCGACGACCTTTATGTTGAATCCAACGAAATGGAACAGTATAAGGGGTACGTTATCAGCGATATTGACCCCATACGCGGTACTGTAACCTTTACCAACGGTGTGGTATTGTCCCGGGGAGAAGTTATCGGTGATGTTTCAGAAAAGGACATGCGCCGGATCCAAATCCGGGAGACCATTATTTCGCATTTTGAAAAGGAAAAACACCTGTTTGAACTGGGCATCAAGACCCTTTCCCTGTTCTTTATAGACGAAGTGGCCAAGTACCGTAAGTATAACGAGGCTGGGGAAGAAGTCAACTCCGAATACGGAGAAATGTTCGAGCAGGAGTATATCAGCGTGCTGAACGATTACATCACTCTTGAAGACACGCCTTACGTCCGTTACCTGAAAAGCATTGATCCCGCCAAAACCCACGCGGGGTATTTCAGCATTGACAAGCACGGCCGCAAGGTGGACAGTCCTACCAAACGGGGAAGTGATGAAAGCGACGACATTTCCGCCTATGACCTGATTCTTAAAGATAAAGAACGCCTCTTAAGCTTTGAGGAACCGGTCCGCTTTATCTTTTCCCACTCGGCCCTGCGGGAAGGCTGGGACAACCCCAATGTTTTTCAGATCTGCACATTGAAGCACGGCGGCGCAAGCCCCACACAGAAACGCCAGGAAGTGGGCCGCGGCCTGCGCCTGTGTGTAAACCAAAGGGGAGAACGGATGGACATGGAAAAGTGCGCCGATTCCGTCCACTCCATCAACGTGCTGACGGTTATCGCCAGCGAAGGCTATAAAAATTTTGTCGCCGATTTGCAGACCGGTATTAAAGAGGCCTTGTACGAACGGCCTACAAAAGCAACAGTGGAATATTTTACAGGCAAGACCGTTATGGCCGGCGAGAAAACGCATGTGCTTAATATGCAAGA
>DATNQC010000316.1:0-4263 GCA_036702885.1 Oculatellaceae cyanobacterium
CCCATGCAGAAGCGGGTTGAGCCATTCGACTTGGCGCTTCTCACCTGCTCCCGAATTTCCTCCACAGTGGGGAGATCCCAGGTTTCAATACCCGTATTATAGCGGGCGCTTTGAGGACAATAGGCGCAATCTTCCGGGCAGCCGCCGGATTTGATATTTGCGAGCGTACACAATTGCACCTCATTTTTAGGATGAAAACGCCGGTGAACTTCCTGCGCCTGGAAAAGCAGATCCAGAAAGGGCTGGTGATAAACCTCCCGGATGCGGTTCAACGATTCGTTTTTCAATTCAACTGCCATTCGTGCGCCTTTCCCTGTCTGTTACCCGGCAATATCGGGTATAATCCGCTGTAGGCGTTTTTTGTCCCTTCGACACGTAAACGCAACTGCGTTTATCATAATAGGATGAAGATGCTTCAAAGCAAAACATGCCGAACAATACGTTAACACCTTCACCCCTGCAGCCCCCCAAGCATCGCAGACGTTGGTACGACCAGGAAATCTCCTGCACCCGTCTGATCGAGCAGATTCGCGGCATGTACCAGCCGACGTGTCAGGAGTTTTGCGCACGCGTTCTGATTCACGTTGCGGAAAAACTCCGGAAAGAGATTCTTCAAAAAACCAAACACTCCGCCAAGGTCAGCTCCATTGGCGCAAGTGGTATTGCCGGGCTATATAACTTTGGGCATGAAAGCCGACGCTGGTACGATCAACACCCTACCATCCAGAAAGCTGTTGGATCCCTCTATGGACTTCCTCTGGAAGGACTGACCGTTGTCGGCTTTAAACTGGGGGACACCATGGGGCTCATCCAGGTGTATTCCACGGTTTGTGAACAGATTGCGCAAGAGCCGGAACTGGAGGCGCTGGCCAAAATCTGCACCACGGCTCTTCAGGATGGCCGCTCCGAGGCTGAAGAAGTTTTAATTTCCATTGTCGGGCAGGACCTATACCAGTCCATCACTCAAATCATGGGCGAGTAAAAGCCGTCGCTAGGGAAGATAAAGCACCACGTCTTCCCAGTACGAGGTCAGTATTTCAAGCCCCTGCAAGCGTTCCCGTTCCGCCTCAAACTGCCCCAGTGTTTCAAATTCCTGTTCGGGGGTCATGGCATTATCACCGTATAAAAACAGATGCACTCTGGCAGAAGCCAATTCCGCCCGTGGCCCCTTATGCAGGGAGATACCTTCCGCCAAAGTCCGGAAACGGCGTTCATATTCTTCCCAACGGGGGTCTTCGGTGTTCATGTCATCGCCTCCTGCATACGGTTCCACTTTATCGGGATCTCACAACCGATTCAAGCATCGTCCGCAACGCTTTGTAACGTTTTCATCCGCAAGCGTTATAACTGGATAAAAAACGCACATGATTCACTTGGCAACAAACGAGATCCACATTGACAATCACCCTATCCGGAAATGGCACCCCCTGGGGCAGCGCTTGGCAAATCAGCGCAAGCAGCCTTCGGGACGCCAATTTGCGTATGGCTGTAACAGCCCATAACGTGGCAAACGGCAATACGGACAATTTCACCCCCAGTCGGGTGGAAAGCGCCGCGTTAGCCAATGGCGGGGTCAGCAGCGGCCTCCGTTTGGGAGAAAAACCCAAGCTCCCGGACGGCCCAAGCAGCTTTCCCATCCCTTCCCAAACCGACTACGCCACCGAAGGACTGAATCTCATCCTGGCAAAAAGCGCCTACAAGGCTAATGCATATGCGCTGAAAAGTCAGTCAGAGGCGAGCAAAACGATCATTGATCAGGTCGGATAACCCTCCATCTTTGAGAAATATCAACTTAAAACTCCTGTGCTATAGATGTTTCAAGCAATTCGGGGGTTGGTTTTGTTTTTTGTGTGGGGTAGTATGACAGTGATCCAATTTCGATTTTTTAAAGGAGACGGGTATGGGTGACTATGTAAGCCATGTAGGCATTTCCACGAAGGGTGAACAGTATTATCAGCTTCCGGTCAGTGAATTGGTAGAACATGCCATCCGCCGGGGGGAAGGTATCTTGTCCGAAACCGGGACATTAACGGTCAATACCGGCAAATACACCGGTCGCGCACCACATGATCGTTTTATTGTCGATACGCCCAACATTCATGACAATATCGACTGGGGGGGCATTAACGTTCCCATCAGCCCGGACGTCTTTGAACGCGTATTGAAAAAGGCGCAGGCGTATCTTGCCGACAAAGATGTTTATGTTTTCGATGGCTTTGCCGGCGCGGATCACCAATATGCCCTCCCCGTCCGCTTTATCAACGAGCTGGCATCACAGAATCTCTTTGTGCACCAGTTGTTTGTCCGTCCCGAGGCACAGCAGCTTGAAAAATTCCAACCGGAATTCACCGTTATCGCCTGCCCTGGGCTGGAGCTGGATCCTAGCATCGACGGGACCAACTCAGGTGCGGCGATTATGCTGAATTTTGATAAAAAGATGGTCCTGGTGGCCGGCACCCGCTATGCCGGAGAGATCAAAAAGTCGATCTTCAGCGTGATGAATTACATGATGCCCCAGCGGGACGTGTTCCCGATGCATTGTTCGGTGAATGTGGGCAATGACGGCAAATCCGCCATCTTCTTCGGGCTTTCCGGAACGGGTAAAACCACACTATCAGCCGATCCGGAACGCACGCTGATTGGTGATGACGAACACGGTTGGTCGGATCACGGCCTCTTCAACTTTGAAGGCGGCTGCTATGCCAAAGCCATCCGGCTTTCTCGCCAAAACGAGCCGGAAATCTGGGATGCCATTCGCTTTGGCGCGTTGGCGGAAAATATCGTGCTCAATCCCAAAACCCGCCAGTTTGATTACGATGATGCCAGCCTCACGGAAAACACCCGTGTCGCCTACCCCATCGATTTTATCGCCAATGCGGATCCCAAAGGGGTGTGCGGCCATCCCAGCGCCATTATCTTCCTGACGGCGGACGCATTCGGCGTACTACCAGCCGTTTCCAAGCTCACCCACGAGCAGGCGCAGTACCACTTCATCAGCGGCTACACCAGCAAGCTGGCCGGCACCGAACAAGGCGTCACGGAGCCGATTGCAGCCTTCTCCGCCTGCTTCGGGGCGCCCTTTATGCCTAGGGAAGCCGCTGTATACGCCAACATGCTGACTGAGCGCATCAAGAAACACCAGGTCAGCGTCTACCTAATTAACACCGGCTGGCAAGGCGGCCCTTACGGGGTTGGAAAGCGCGTCAGCATTCCCCATACCCGAGCAATGGTCACCGCAGCGCTGAACGGAACCCTGGACAAGCAGACATTCACACCACACCCCATCTTCCAGGTATTGGTGCCCCAAAGCTGCCCGGGCGTCCCGGCAGAAGTGCTGGATCCGCGAGCCCAATGGGCAGACAAAGCCGCTTACGATAAAAAGGCGATTGAACTTGCTGAAATGTTTATTGAGAACTTCAAACGCTTCAGCAACGTGGATCACCTGGTTTCCGCAGGTCCCTGCATCCCGGTGAACGTTTAAGAATCCACTGCTATTCCCGCTGCCGGTTGAGGGAACGTTCCGGCTGGATTAGAATACTTGGGAAGTGGAAAATGACATGCGCGCAGGTGTCCCGTGACGCTCTCCCAAAAGCCTGAACTCTTGCTCCCCGCCGGCAGCCCGGAAAAATTACGCTACGCCGTCGCTTACGGTGCGGATGCCGTGTACCTGGGTCTGCCCATGGCCAGTTTAAGAACGCCAGGGCGAGGCAGTCAGTTCACGCCCAAAAATCTGGCGTCTCATGTCCGCTATGCGCAGGAGCGTGGCGTCAAGGCGTATGTGACTATCAACATCTTCCCTTCCAACCGGGATTTAGACCGCATCATTCCCCACCTGGAGCAATTGGAAAGCATCCAACCCGATGCGATTATTTTCACCGACCCCGGCACCTATCGACTGGCGCGGAAATATGCACCCTCTATACCTTTGCACCTGAGTACACAAGCCAACACCCTCAATGCGGAAGCCTGCGCCTTTTGGCAAGACTTGGGCGTTGCACGGGTGATTCTGGCGCGGGAAGTCCCTTGCCGGGAGATTGCAGAAATTCACGAACGCTTGCCGGATCTGGAGCTGGAGTGCTTCATCCACGGCTCGCTATGCGTGGCATACTCCGGTCGTTGCGTCATCAGCGATTACCTGACCGACAACACCAAGAACTCCAACAAAGGCATGTGCGGCAATAGCTGCCGCTGGGAGTTCCAAAATCCGGATGCAGCCTCAAAGCAAACGGAGCCGGCAGATTGCTGTTCCAGCGCAGATACTAC
>DATNQC010000317.1:0-3243 GCA_036702885.1 Oculatellaceae cyanobacterium
CTGCCTGACGACGGTTGGGCTGATGCGTGAAATGTTGCGGCTGTTGGCGCGGACGAACCGGTTTTCCGTAAAAACGGTGTTTGGCCCGCAGTAAACCTCGTTTTCCAGAATCACGCCGCTACTGAGTTGAGCGTTGTTGGCGACCCGGATGTTGTCTCCCAGAAAGACTCCGGATGCGATGCTGACATTGCGCCCAATCTGGCAATGATTGCCGATAATAGTATGCCCCATGATGTGGGTGAAATGCAGAATGGTGGTGTGTTCCCCAATCCGGCAAGGGGAATCGACATAGCAGGATTCGTGAATATAAGCCGTTTCCGCGCGGTGATCCTCAAAGTAGGGTGCGTATGCGTCCCGGTATACCATGTGCCGCCTCGTTTAGTTGTCCCTCACTGCTGCCGTGTTGCCAAGGGCAGCGCAGTAATACTTCTATATAAATAGTTATTATACGGATGGTTTGTATTAAATGCTAGACAGCTTATCGGTAAAACTTGTAAAAGGTTGAGGTGTGGGTTCATACGCAATTCTTCCCGACGTCCGGTTTTTATTTGATTGAGAAAGGTAGAGCCTTGTGGGGTAGAGAGGTCTCAATGGTGTGCCAAGCAGGGCGGTGAGAACCCTGTCATTCGCCCGGGCAAGGTCAGAGGACGGTGAAATGAGTAAAGAGTCGTTGAAAGAGCGATTATCAGGTATTCGTGGTATGAGGCGGGGACCTGCGCTCAGGCTGGCCATATATCATCATGCTCAAAAGATTAATTCTGACGTGCTAGCGGAATTGCAATTTCTGGACCAGCAATTAATGGAGGCTCGGCAGGCAGCTAGAGCTTCTGCTGACTTCTCTGTGGAAGAAGAGCGTTGTATTGCCCGTGTTCGAGCGCTGGAAGACAAGCGGTTTAAGCTGCTCAGTGAACTAAGTGGGAAAGATTTATTAGGATATACTCTGTAAACCTATTCGCTCAGGGAATGGCAACCGGGTAGAATCCCTGTAGAATAGCGGCTGAGTAATCGAGCCGTTTAGGATGGGTTTTCAGGAAACCACCAAACACGTTCCAGTACAGTTCCTGAGTGCGGTTGTTTTCCACAGTACGGAAGGCGTGCTGGTTGTGGATGACGCCGGACGGATCATGCTCTGTAACCCAACGGCGGAACATCTCTGTGGTCGTGCGCAAGCGGAACTGCTGGGGTGTGAGCTTGCCGATATTTTGACTCTGGAAACAGCGCAAACTTATAAAGCGCTGGCACAGGATGTTGTGGGTTTATTGCACGCGAAAAATGGAAAAATGCTTCCGGTTCGATGCACTGTATCCCCCATCGAGTCTGATACGGCGTTTTTGGGTTCAGTTGTGGCGCTAACAGCAGTATCTGAATCATCGAGATGCCAGCCCGAACCATCTGAGGTGCAAGCCAGTTCGGGAGGTCTAATGGTGGATGAAAAACTTTTCCGCATCATGGCAGATGCGGCTGCAATTCCCATTTGGTTGCTGAATGAGAGGGCTGAGCTTGTTTATGTGAACAAGGCCGGGCTGGACTATGCGGGGATATCTTTTGAGGATTTGCAGTCTGCGGGTTTTATTCTCTATATGCACCCGGATGATCGTGAAGGTACAGAAGAGGTACTTTCTCAAGCATTTGTAAATCAAAGTCCCTTTCGATATGAATCCAGGATTCTCCGGGCTGATGGGCAGTATCGGTGGTCAGTTGCGGCGGGCGGGCCAATTTTTGATTCGGATGGGACGTTTTTAGGCTTGGTTGGCTCTACGGTCGATATCCATGACCTGAAAGAAGCCAAGGATGCTTTAGCTTCCTATGCGCAAAAGCTGGAACGCAGCAATAAGGAGCTGGAGCATTTTGCCACCTTAGCATCGCACGATCTGCAGGAGCCTCTGCGAAAGGTGATTCTGTTTAGCGAACATCTCAAATCCAAGGAGCAAGATGTTCTGAGTGAAGAAGGGCTGGATGACATTGAAAGGATGCAGAAGGCCATCCAGAGAATGCAGCGGCTTATCAGCGACCTCTTGGATCTTTCCCGTGTTACCAGACGTGGCAGGGCTTTCACCCCTACGGATTTATCTGCCATTTTGCGGGAGGTGCTTGCGGATCTGTCCTACAAAATCAAAGAAAAACAGGCTCAGGTTGAAATCCTTGGAGAGTTGCCCACATTGGAGGCAGACCCAATGCAGCTTCATCAATTGTTTTATCAATTGCTGGATAATGCACTCACCTTTTTGCGTTCTGGCGTGCCGCCTATTGTCAAAATCCGGGCGCTATCCAATGGGGCGCAATGCAAAATTCAGATTGAAGACAACGGTCAAGGCTTCAAGCCTGAATATGCCCATAAAATCTTTGATATTTTTGTTCAGTTGCAACGCAACTCAGAATATCCGGGAACAGGCATTGGGTTGGCGCTGGCCCGGAAAATTGTGGAGCGGCATGGAGGCACTATTTCAGCAGAAGGAGCGCCGGAAAAAGGGGCTGTGTTTACGATCTCCCTGCCTCTGAAGCAGACGACACGGCGGGAGGATGGGAGAGCTTCCGGTAGCGCCTAATGTCGCACATGCTCCTAAATTAATAGTTAAAGCCGGATTTCCTCATGTGGACCATCGGCACCTGCTCATGGTTCATGTAGGCGGCATCCTGGACTTCGCCAATGAGCAAGTGATGATCGCCTGCTTCATAAAGGGCTTTCAGCTCACAGTGCATGACGGCGACCGCATCGTTCAGTGCAATGCCATATTGGGTTTCTGAAATGGCAAGTCCATTGAACTGATCCGGGGAGTATTTGGAAAAGGCCCGCATCAAGTTCATGTTCTCGTTGCTCAGCACGTTTACGCTGAAGCTTTGGGTTTCCTGAATGACCTTATAAATTTCCCGCTCGGGGTGGACCGCAATGGAAATGCGTGGCGGTTCAAAACCCACCTGGGCTACCCAGGAACCCAACATGCCGATTTTTTCCTCTCCCCGCGCGGCGGTGATGATAAAAACGCCACTGGGAATACGACCAATCGCCTGGCCAATGGCATCCCGTTTTGCCTCTGAAACTGCTGTATCCGTCATTGGGCAACCCTCCTCAAAAAATCAATTCAGTCTCAATATCTTAACGAAAGCACCGGAGCTCCGGCAATCGCTTGAAGAAAGGGATGCTGCTTCAACAGTGGCGTGCTGGATGAACATTACCCTCAAGACATTTTCTCTTCGGTAGGGAGGCGCGCTTGAGCAATGCCTTGTCCCCGGTATAATGGGGGC
>DATNQC010000321.1:0-1559 GCA_036702885.1 Oculatellaceae cyanobacterium
ATTTGAGGGCTGCTACCACGGTCATTCCGATTATCTGTTGGTGAAGGCTGGTTCCGGCGCGGCAACGCATGGCATTCCGGACAGTGCAGGCGTTCCTGCCGGGATGGTGTCGGAAACGCTGAACGCACGTTACAACGACCTAGATTCTGTCCGTCAACTGTTTGAACAGTACCCCAAGGATATTGCCGGGATTCTGATTGAACCGGTAGCAGGCAATATGGGTTGTGTGCCTCCGGTTCCCGGCTTTTTGGAAGGGCTTCGGGAATTGGCGGACACGTATGGCGCATGCCTTGTGTTTGACGAGGTCATGACCGGCTTCCGGGTTGCTTTGGGTGGCGCACAAGCGCATTACGGCGTGCTGCCGGATATCACATGTCTGGCCAAAGTCATTGGTGGGGGGCTACCGGTGGGCGCTTACGGTGGAAAAACGGAAATTATGGCATGCGTTGCCCCGGAAGGTCCTATGTATCAGGCCGGAACCCTCTCAGGCAACCCATTGGCAATGGCTGCAGGCATTGAAACGCTCAAATTACTGAAAACGCCCGACACTTATGAAACATTAAGCGATAAAACGGCCCGTTTAGGAGAAGGACTGCGAGAAATCTGCGCACGTAAAGGCGTGCCCTGCCATGTCACACAGGTCGGCTCCATGACGACGCTGTTTTTTACTGAAGGGCCGATTCAAAACTATCAGGATGTCTGTAAGTTTGACCGCGATCGGTTCAACCGCTTCTTCTGGGGCATGCTGGATCGGGGCATTTACCTTGCACCATCCCAGTTTGAGAGCGCATTCATGTCTCTGGCCCATACGGATATGGACATTCAAAAAACGTTGGAAGCGGCAGAGCAGGCGATTTCCTAATCGCCTCTCTGTATTACCGCGCAATCGCCTCTTTCTTTTCCACAGAAGGCTGTAAAAAGCTGCGTAGATAATCCAAACCGTTTGAGAACATCTTGATTAGCTTGCCGCGGAACAGGAGCCAGCGTTGGTATAGCGTGATCTTGTTATTATTCATTTTACGGATACCCTGAATCATTTCAGGCTCCTGCTCCAGCTGCTTAAATCGGCGGCGGACATCCTCCAGAATTAGCGATTTCTTAGGCTCCGGAATAAATGCGGCTTCAAAACCGTTAATGACCATCTGCTTGAGGTCTTTATAGGTCAATCCGCTGTATTTATAGAGCTTAACGTACTCATTTGGGGCATCCGTATTGGAAACAGTCCGGTTATCCGAACTGAGCGAAACCTTCACCCCCAATCTGGACAGGAAAATCGCCGGGTGTCGCCGGTAAGATCTGGCGGTATATTTATCGCCTGGTTCATCCGGTGCATTGGCAAAACCAGGATGTACGCCATAGGTTTGCAAATTGCTCTTGGGACACATCTCCAGCAGGATGTTATTTTCTTTGATGTAGCGAAGAACAGGGCTTTTTGCCACGACTTCAGGAATATTCACCCTCTTTTCCCAGTCGTCAGGGTGGGCCAGATAGGTTTCAAACGCTTTTTTCAGGGCTGGAGAACTATTGATCAGCTGTAAGCCGTGTCCAATACGCATGGG
>DATNQC010000002.1:0-2150 GCA_036702885.1 Oculatellaceae cyanobacterium
GTCTGAGTTCGATGGGCATCTACGGGATACGTAGATAGAAGGATTGTCATGAGCAACCCTATTTCTAGTAGAACAAACAGCTTTGGGCTACCGGCTAGTAGCATGCAATGGGGCGCTCAGCCGCAATTTAATGCACCAACCTCTTTTGGAACCCCAGACTTTTCACCACAATATGGCGGCTATGACGCTTTTACGCCTTCCACGATACCGATGATGAACCAACCTCCTCTGCCGGAAGGCTTGGCTGGGATACAACAAACTGTAGCAAAGGCAACCAGCGGATTGGATATCGCTGTCCATCAAGCTTTGCAAGCCGATGCGCAATGGAAGCAGCAGCAGGCCATGGCTGCTCAACAACAGCAGCAAATGGCTCCTCAAACACAACCTCAGGCTGGCGCGCCCCAGGAACCTCAAGGCGCACAAGGCGGAACCGGCTTTGAAGCGATCGATCAATTCGACTTCAAAAGCATGGAAAACATGAGCGAAAATGAACTAAAAGAAACCATAAAAAAACTGAATTTAACAACAGACGAACAAAAAGAATATTTTGTCATCAAGTTCATTGCAGAACTTTCCGCCACAAAAGGGGATGACAAAGGCCTCAATAAGATAGCGGAAACGTTGGATATCGATCACGACGATCTCACCGATGATGAGTTTAGCGCCCATGATTTCCATGTCATTCGGGATATCTTGAACGAGATTTCGAACGATAAGCTGGGAGATATTGTTGACAATTTTGCTTTTGAGAATGGTGGCAGTAACCGAACTTATATCGCCAAAGCCCTTGGAAGCGATACTACTGGCTGGTTCGGCAAAGAATATTTCAAAAAGGAAGACTTCGGCAAAGTCCTAGAGGCCTTGAAGAAAGGGCAAAGCATTAACGATCTGATCGTGGAAGGGCGGAAACACGATTAGTGCCTGATTAAACTTTCCTGTAAAAGCCAAACTGGACCGGCTTGAAACGTGACAGCTCCAGCTCCAGCACTTCCTTAGAACGGAGCGCGTCATCCAGCTTCTTTTTCAGGGAATCATTTTCGCTCTTGCAACGGATCAGTTCCACGACCACTTCATCCAGGCCGGACAGCTTGTCATCCAGCAGGCGGGAAAGATCCTTCAAAATTCCCTCTTTGACCTGGCTGACGGCTTCCACCATCACCGTAATGTTATCCTTGCCTGGCGCAGCAGAACGAATGGATTGGCTTGTAGAAGCAGGCGAAATATAAGTCGGCAGCTCTTCCGCTTTGGGTGGCGGCGGCGCTTTCGTCATGGGGACTCTTGCAGGTACGTTACCCGATGCGGCAGCTTTAACGTTACCGCCCAACTGCCGGGAAATGGCGCCCATGTCTTCCCCATGTTTTTTCATGTCACGGGCTTTTTTCAACATCTCAATATCGCGGTGCGTAAAAATCAGGCGGCCGGTCTTGTCGTCTTTTCGCGGTGCCAGCCCCAATACCTGCACGTAGCCCATCAGCTCCCGCTCATCCAGCCCCAACAGCTCCATCACATACCCAATCGTGTAAGGAAAATCCTCTGTGGTCAGGGAAGTCATCGCTTCAAAATTTGTCCTCAAACGCTCAACACGCACATCTTACCATAAGGCTGCCAGCAAACAAAATTTGTCCCCCTAGAACGATGCAATCCCATTTGAAGGGCGGCTTTTTGGAAAGCCCGACATTAGGCAAGCACTGCTGATAACAGCCATCCGCTTGACGGGAATTCTCGGCAGGTGTGTTATAATTGGGCAAACATGCCGTACCTGAAGCGGTTCTGAGCCGGATTCGACAACAGCAACCTTGCCTGGCCCAAAGCTTCCCGGTGCGGTTCGGCCGGTCCAGGAGCTTCTTGTCAGGCCGTTTCCCCAGCCGTTTTGTTGTTTAGGGAGAAGCACCAGCGGGTTCTTATGAAAAAGCATCAACATACTGGTTTTTTGATTCTGGTCGGCCTTGTCTTCCTGGCCCTGTTTGTTTCCTCCCTGTTCAAAGGCGGAGGCCCCTACGAGATCAAGACGACCCCGTTTACAGACTTCCTGAGCCAGATTCGCAACCATACCATTTACAAGGTTGAAATCTCCGGAAACTCAGCGCTAGGCTATACCAACCAGCCTGCTTTTCCTGGAGCATCACAAATTTCAACCACAACGGTCAAAC
>DATNQC010000005.1:0-5765 GCA_036702885.1 Oculatellaceae cyanobacterium
GATATCATTCGGGAAGTCCGGCAGATGGTGAACCTGCCTGTTGTGGCCTACAACGTTTCCGGCGAATACAGCATGGTAAAGGCCGCAGCCGCCAATGGCTGGATCGATGAACGCAATACGGTGCTGGAACTGCTCACCAGCATCAAACGCGCCGGCTCGGACCTGATCATCACGTACCACGCAGTTGACGCGGCCAAGTGGCTTCAGTAGTCCGCTTCAAAGCCCTCTGAATCAAAGTTCGACGCCTTGGGCTTCTCGTTCCAACGTCCAAACTGGTTGTGTCTAGCGCAATCGCTGAAAGCTGGCTTGAAAGCGTTATTTCAGAATGTGTCGGGCAATGACGGTTCTCTGGATTTCCGAGGTGCCTTCGCCGATTTCGCACAATTTGGCGTCGCGCAAGTATCGCTCCACCGGGAAATCCTTCGTATAACCGTAACCACCATGGATCTGAATGGCTTTATTGGCGCAGCGCATAGCAACCTCTGATGCATAGAGCTTTGCCATCGAGGCTTCCTTGCCGAACGGCAAACCGGCCAGCTTGAGACGCGCCGCGTTATACACCAGATGCCGGGCAGCCTCGATCTCCATTGCCATATCCGCCAGCATGAACTGAATTGCCTGGAAATCCGCAATGGGCTTGCCAAACTGCCGACGCTCCTTCGCGTACTGCAATGCCTTGTCGAAAGCGCCCTGGGCAATCCCGACGCCCAACGCACCAATTGAAATCCGGCCATTGTCGAGGGTCTGCATGAAGTATTTAAAGCCTTCCCCCTCCTTGCCCAGCAGGTTTTCAGCCGGGATTTCCGCGTTATCAAACTGCAGCGTTCCCCAGTCGGAGCCACGCATGCCCAGCTTCTCATCTTTGGCCCCCAGAGAAAAGCCCGGTGTGTCTTTTTCAAAGATGAACGCGCTGATTCCCTTGGTGCCAATGCCTTTTTCCGTCACGGCAGTCGCAATAAAGGTTTCCGCGTAATTGGCGTTGGTAATAAAAATCTTGGTGCCATTCAAAATGTATCGATCACCCTGTTTAACCGCGGTGGTTTCCGTGCCACCCGCATCACTCCCGGCGTTGGGCTCCGTTAACCCATAGGCCCCTAGCTTCTTCCCGGAAGCAATATCCGGTAAATACTTCTGCTTTTGCGCTTCATTCCCGAACAAGTAAATCGGCATGCAAACCAATGAAGTGTGTGCAGCCAAGCTCAGCGCTGTTGACGCGCAAACGCGGGCCAACTCTTCCACGGCAATGGCGTAACTCAGGTAATCAGCGCCAGCGCCACCGTATTCTTCCGGAATCGGCAGCCCAAGCAGGCCCATTTCCGCCATTTCCTGAAATGTTTCCACCGGAAAGCGACAGTTCTTATCAATTTCGGCGGCTCTAGGCTCTACGGAGGCAACCGCATACTCGCGCACCATGTCGCGAATCATCCGCTGCTGTTCGGTCAGCCCCCATTTATCTTGACTCACGTCAATCGTTACCGCCATCTTGTTGTCTCCTTAGTACACTAAAAATTGGATTGAAAACTTCCAGTCGCTTTAACGGATAGAACCCCTGCCCCTCTATCTTATACCATCTTGCCGCTTTCAGTGAACGGCTGTACAAAGTACAACAAGCTCCAGAATGCTGTTCGTGCCATAATGCACAGTGTTGTTTTCAACGTTCAACCCGTCTGTCCTTGGGAGGGAGGCGCTTCATATGTGCGGTGGAATGGAATACCGATATAAAGACCCGGTCACAGGGGAAATTAAAAGCAGAAAAACATATTTCCCGATTCCAAAAGCGCAAATCCCCGTGCTGCCGTATGATTTTGATGATTGGAGCGATCCCGGAGCCATTCTGGAAGCCCAGCGATTTTGCCGCTGGGGGAAACGGCAGAACGAGGACGTATCCATTGACGTGCCGGTGACCGGCTGGGCGCGGCTTCTCAGTCTGGCGGAAGGCAAGTGGAACCGCTATAAACCCAAACGCGTGAAAATCCCCGCTATCCGTTGGATGGAGAAGGACTCCCAGCGGCAATCCCACTGGTTTGATCTCCCTAGCGCCCAGTGCCTTTTGGGCGTTTTGCTGGAAAGCCAAGGGGAAGAATTCGCCTATGTGGTCACCCGCCCCGCTACCCAAAACTTCCAGCATATTCACGACCGGATGCCCATTGTCATGGAAGCCAAGCGCCTGCTGGAAGTTTGACTTTTCAATGACAGGAAAGGAATTTCGTATGCCCGACACCCATTCTTCCTTTCACATCATTCAGGCCGATGTCGAACACTTGGATGACGCGGCAATTCTGTTTGATCAGTACCGGCAGTTTTACGGTCAAAGCAGCAATCTGCCCGCTGCAAAGCATTTTTTGTTTGAGCGCACCATCAACAAGGAATCCGTGATCTATCTGGCCATTGATTCCAGTAGAGGGCAAGCCGTGGGATTTATGCAGCTATATCCGAGTTTCTCGTCAGTCTCCCTGGAATCATTGTGGATTCTGAATGATTTGTACGTGGCACCTTCAGCCCGGCGTCGCGGCATTGGCAGGGCTTTAATGCAAACGGCGCTGAATCTGGCGAAGCAACGGGGCGACAAAGGGATTTGTCTTTCCACGACAGTCAGCAATACCACAGCGCAGCGGCTTTACGAGTCCATGGGGTTTCAGCAAGATCGGGAGTTTTTGACTTACTTTAACTTTTAAAAAAATAAAAACAATTATTTTTTAAATTAAAGAATCAAGAATCAACGTCGAATGCGAGATGCAGACAGCGGAATTTTAAGATCCGTTATGAAATGTAAAGTGTTCTTTATACAAGAAGATTCACAATAAAAAATGAATTAGATAAGATGAATACAACAGAACGGGTTGATCCAAGTAGGCTGTGAGGGTTCCGGGTTCTACCCGGACAAAAGCGCAAGGTGAGGGACAGGGGAACTCATGAGAAAAAATAATGATATGGGCAAGTTATACAAAACCTTTGACGAGGAGGAGCTAAAAGAGGCCGCACGCTTTTTTGAATGGGCCATGTCTTATGAACAGCGCGGGTTAAGCATCGCAGCGGATGCGTTACGCGATGAAGGCCGAAAAGCCATTGAAAAGTACATGGCCCGCTGCCTTTCCGAACAACGGCTTGCTAACATTTAAAAAACGGCTCGATACGATCCCTGGCAAAACACAGGAATCCACCCTAAAGAGGGCGCGACAGACACCAAAAGAACACAGCCACTCGCAAAAGCGAGTGGCTATTGGGGGAAAGTTTATAAATCCGCAATAACAGGCTAAGACTGGGCGCAGATAGACGTACCCAGCTCTTCTCCCTGAAGAATGCGGGTAATTGCGCCTTCCGCGTTGAAGTCAAAGACCAGAATGGGTAGCTGCGTTTCCTTACACAGCGTCACTGCCGTCTGATCCATCACCTTCAGATCTTTGAGCAGCACTTCATCGTAAGTCAACGTCTTAAACTTGACGGCATCTGGATGCACTTTGGGGTCTTTGTCATAAACGCCATCCACGCCATTTTTAGCCATCATGATGACATCGGCGCCAATTTCTGCCGCCCGCAGCGCGGAAGTGGTATCTGTGGAGAAGAAGGGGTTACCGGTACCGCCTGCAAAAATAACAACCCGTCCCTTCTCCAGGTGACGCACGGCCCTAAGGCGAATATACGGTTCTGCCACGCGATCCATACCGATTGCGCTCATCACGCGAACCTGAATCCCCTTGGACTTCAAGGTTTCTTGCAGGATCAGCGAATTCATCACCGTGGCCAGCATCCCCACGTAATCCGCCGCTGCGCGATCCATGCCCAATTTAGTGGCATTCTGCACGCCCCGGAAAATATTGCCGCCACCAACGACAACGGCAATGCTGCAACCCAGTTCGGAGGCCTCTGCAATCTCGTCAGCAACCAGACTAATCACATCCGGTTTAATGCCGAAGCCTTGATCGCCCATCAGGGCTTCTCCGCTAATCTTCAGCAAAATGCGCTTATACCGCAAAGAACTGCCCCTTTCCTGATCCACAGTGGGTGACGCTTTGGTTTCGATTGAGGCCATCATAAATTATGAGACTCCACAAATGATTATGCTGGTAAAGAGTGGGGTAAAAAAACGGAGGATGTGAATCCTCCGTTTTTAAAATCTATACCCGGGCCGCCGCCGCTACTTCTTCGGCAAAGTTGGTTTCCTTTTTCTCAATACCTTCGCCTAAAGCGTAACGGGTAAAGCGACGGACTTCCACCGCCGTGTCGCCCATTTCCGCAGCGCGCGCCTTGATCACATCATCCACAGACTGGGAGGGATCTTTCACGAACGGCTGTTCGATCAAGCAACGCTGACCCAAAATTTTGGAGACGCGGCCTTCCACAATCTTGCGACGAATATCTTCCGGCTTGTTGGCCAGGTCTTCCTTACCCATTTCAACACGGGTTTCTTCCTCGATGACGGCCGGATCAATATCTTTACGGCTCACGAAATCGGGGGAAGCGCTGGCGATTTGCATAGCCAGATCTTTGATCAACTGCTGGAAAACAGGATTGTCGACTGTTTCCGGCTTGCCACATTGCAGCTCAACCAACACGCCGACCCGACCGCCAGTGTGAATATAGGAATGAACCGCACCGTTGCCTTGAACCTCGTAGCGCACAAAGCGGCGGATGTTCAGGTTTTCCTTGATGGTTGCAATGTTTTCGGTCACATAATCCTGCATGGTGCGACCCGGCATTGCAATGGACTCCTGTTGCAGCAGCGTTTCAACGCTATCTGCCCCTTTAGCCAGAACTTGCTGCGCCACTTCACCGACCATTTTCTGGAACGCTTCGCCTTTGGCCACAAAGTCGGTTTCACAGTTCACTTCAACCATAACGCCCACTTTGCGATCCGGGGCGATGAGTGAAGCCACCTGACCTTCAGCCGCAGTACGACCGCTTTTCTTTTCAGCCGTCGCAATGCCTTTTTGACGAAGGATTTCGGAAGCCTTATCCATATCACCGCCAGCTTCCACGAGCGCTTTTTTGGCATCCATCATGCCAGCGCCCGTTTTTTCGCGGAGTTCTTTTACCAGTGCTGCTGTGATTTCCATTGGGTATCAAAATCCTTTACATAGATTGTTGATGCAACAAGTGGAAAGCGTTAGCCTTCCTGATTGGCGGCAACTGCTTCACGTTCCTGGGCTTCAGCGTTCTGAGCCATTTCCGACGCAGTCACAGCCGGAGCCGCAGCTTGCCCTTTGCGAACCTTGGTCACGTACTCCTCGCGAGCCGCATTGCCTTCAATAATGGCGTCCGCCATTTTCCGCGTAATCAGGCGGATGGAACGGGTGGCATCGTCGTTGCCGGGGATAACATAGTCAATGTTTTCCGGGCTGCAGTTGGTATCGATGATACCGACGATGGGAATACCGCTCTTGGTGGCTTCCTGCACGGCAATCAGCTCGCGGCGCTGATCGATAACGAACAGAACGTCCGGCATGCCACGCATTTCCTTGATACCGCCCAAAGAGCGCTCCAGTTTGTTCAACTGGCGGGTCAGCATGGCGACTTCTTTTTTGCCGAGGCGGTCGAAGTGGCCGTTATCACGCATTTCTTCCAGCTCCCGCAGCTTGTTGATACGGGTGCGGATGGTTTCAAAGTTGGTCAGCGTACCGCCCAACCAGCGCTTATTGATGTAGAAAGCGCCGCAGCGCTTGGCTTCTTCCTCAACGATATCGGAAGCCTGGCGTTTGGTGCCGACGAAGACGATCTTTTTGCCTTGAGCAGCGGACTTACGCATGAACTCATACGCTTCATCAAGC
>DATNQC010000017.1:0-5022 GCA_036702885.1 Oculatellaceae cyanobacterium
GTTTGAATGCGGTCCAAATCCGCTTCGCTCTGGATTTTGCTGGTGGCGTGATTGTAAAAGGCCATGGCTGCATCTTCCGGCGTCATGCCGCAGCCATTGTCTGCCACACGGATTTGTCGTCCGCCCGCGCCGACGGCGATATCAATGCGCGTTGCGCCTGCATCCAGTGCGTTCTCAACCAGTTCTTTCACAACGGAAGCCGGGCGCTCCACCACCTCTCCCGCCGCAATCCGGTTAATTAAATGCGGTGGCAGGACACGGATTTTCCGATCCCGACGGGATTCTCCCATGGTTTGGCCCTCTGTCTGAACGTCTGCTTGCATGCGCTTATTATACAGAGGAAGGGAACCGCTTCAGGGAAGCTGCCGGAATACTGTTACATTGCATCCCCCTTCGCTTAAGAAAAGCGGTCGGACTTCTTGCGGTGTTTGGTTCGTTTTTCCTGGTCAGCGCGTTTCACCGCAATGGCTTCTTGCGCCCATTCAGTTAAACGTTCGGCATCTTCAAGCACCTCGACGGGAACCTGGTGGTATCTGAATGGCGTATCACCAGGCTGGAACGGTGGCATACCGAGGGCTTGGTAACGTGACTTGGTGGTTTCATTTGTTCTAAAGTACAGTCGACCTTTGTACACAATGGCAAAAAACACGTCATCGCAGTGGACGGCATGAGATCCAAACATCCGTCGTGTATGGAGGGTTCCGGGAAGTCGATCCAACTGCTCGGTGACAAAAGCCAGTAACGATTGGTCTGAATCGGATTTGACTTTCACGATAACCCTTCCGCGCTAGTGGGCGTAAAGCGACCGGAGTTCCTGATACAGAGCCTTTTCCCGTTCAGAGGGGTGCTCCGGGATGATGGCTTTGGGCCGCACCAGCAAATCACCGTGTCCTTTTCCGCCTTTGAGAGGCAAACCTTGGCCTTTCAGCCGCATCAAACGACCGGGTTGAGTTCCTGCCGGGATTTTCATTGCGACCTCACCGGATAAGGTGGGCACCTTGATTTCTCCGCCGAGAACCAGATCCGGCACGGGCACCGGGGCTTCATAGAGCAGGTTATCGTCTTCAATCTTGAACTTGGGATGCTTCCGGTAGCGAACCACCAGAAAGAGATCGCCCCGGCGGGTTCTGCCTTGCGCGCCTTCTCCGGCCAGGCGAATTTTAGCGCCTTCCTTAACGCCTTTGGGAATATTGACCGTGACCCGCTTACCGGCGGGGGTGGCGATTTCCTTGGATGCACCGCTTGCGATTTCTTCAAGCGAGAGATAGATCTCTTGCTGGATATCCAGATTTTCCGGGCGCGTTTGGCGACCGTATGCGCCCCGTCCGCCGAATAGATCCTCGTAGGCCTCAGCGCCGCGAAAGCCGGAAGCTGAAAAGCCGCCGCCGCCAAAGAGCATCTCAAAGAAGCTGGAAAAGCCGCCCAATCCGCCCAGGTCACCAACGTTGATTGTTTGCCAGCCTTCAAAACCCGGTGGTGGTGTAAAGTTTTGTCCCTGACGCCAATTGGAGCCGAGGCTATCGTACATGCGGCGTTTTTCGGGATCCTTTAAAACCTCGTAAGCCTCGTTGATGTCTTTGAACTTGTCACCTGCGTTCGGGTTGACGTCGGGATGGTACTGTCTCGCCAGTTTCCGGTAAGCGCTGCGGATTTCCTTTTCCGTGGCGTTGCGAGGGACACCCAGAATACTGTAATAATCTTTGTATTCAACACCCATTGGTTTGACCCTACGGTCTACAATGACATCAAAGTTTTGCCTTCCGCTCCTAATTATAGGACGAGGTTTGGCAGAAACCAGGGCTTTTGAAGGGAATCCCTGTAAAGGCGTGGTAGAGTGGGTTTTGGGCGACGCTTAACATTCATTTGTCCGTTCAGAAGGTTCCCGTTACAATGAGGCTAGTTCCATTTGATGACGGCGCGGATTGGTAGTCGGCTGTTTTGGAGAAGAGGCTTATGAAACCGTCCATTTCACCCTTGTTTTCTCGGCAGGCATTCAAGATTGCACTGGCTGTCAGTATTGTTTCCGTCCTGGGACTTGGGCAACCCTTGTCTGCTCAGGCAAAGGCATCATGGAACCCGGTTCGCTGGTTTGCGGCGGATGAAACGGCATCTGTAGAGCAGGCGCAGCAAAAAGCAAAGGAAGCGCAACGCAAGGCTGAAGAGGCCGAGAGGGCGGCTCGGCTGGCGGCAGAGGCTGCAGAACGCGCCAAGCGGGCGGCTGAAGAATTGAATGCTCAGGCGACTGCCAGGCAGACAAAGCAAGCAAACGAAGAAGCCTCGGAAAAACAGGAAAAAACGGTAGTAAAGTCCAAAAGGACAGAAGCTGTTAAAGAAAAAACAGCCAGCCGTGAAGATGGTAAAACCGGAGGCTGGCATCTGCTCCACGTCTTCGATAAGGCCAGCGACGTCAAAAAGGAAGAAGTCCGGAAAGATATGGCGCAGACTGCTTCGGAATCAACGGAAGCTGTTGCTCAAAAAGCAAAAGAGACGTCTGTTATCGATCCGTCCATCAAGCAGCAGGTTGCCGTGTTAGAGACGGAAAAAGGCAACATTGCATTTGAACTTTACCCGGAAGCGGCGCCCCAAACCGTGGCGAACTTTGTGGAATTGGTGAATAGCGGCTTTTACAACAAGTACAATATGAAATTCCACCGTGTGGTGCCTGGTTTTGTGGTTCAGACGGGCGATCCCACCGGAACAGGTGCAGGCGGCTCTAAAAAGACCATTCCGCTGGAAGCCAAGAACAAGCTGTCTCACAATGCAAAAGGGATTGTGGCCATGGCGCGCGGTTTTGATCCCAACAGCGCCACCAGCCAGTTTTACATTACGCTGGCGCCGCAGCCTTCACTGGATGGCAAGTATGCCATCTTTGGCAAGGTGATTAGCGGACTGTCTGTGCTGGATAAGATTGAGCTGGGCGATATGCTGTATGGCATCCGTCTGGTGGATATCAACAGCATTACGCGCGATCCCGTTGAGAAAAAAGGCTTTTTCTCCAGCCTGTTTTAAGGCTCAGCGGGTTTCAACGGATACTTGCTGAACCTGGTTAAAGGCTTTTGTGGAGAGATCGCCTTATCTGGACGCTTGGGTGCTCTGCCAGGTGAGTTGATGCGGGTTTTGCGTCGAGACAAGTTTTTTTGATTCGCCGTCAAAATGCGCCCCCTGAGGGCTGCTGCGCTTCTCCCGTACATTGATAATGCCTTTGAACTTCTGCTTGGTACTATCTGTGTGCTTCCGGTACAATACAAAAAGACCCTATCCGCTCTGGGCGAGTGGCGAAATGGTAGACGCGCTGGTCTTAGGAACCAGTGGAGCAATCCGTGGGGGTTCGAGTCCCTTCTCGCCCACCAAGTAAAAAATTGAGGGTGATAAAAATAAAAGTGGAGGAATTTCAACCTGTTAGGTGCTATTTTTGCAGTTTGATTTTGTGACGAAGGGGATCTGAAGGAAAACAATTAGCGTCCGGAAAAAAGAAAAGAGACGTCCATAAGCCGGGTTCTGTGTTTAAGACGATCATCTATCTCGACCATTTGTTACCAAATGGCTCTAGCGGAATTGGGAAGCGGACGAGCAGCCCTTGCAATTGAATGCAGCTTCCGGCCTTGCACCTGTCGGGGTTTACCTGGCCAGGACCTCTCGATCCTGCCGGTGGGCTCTTACCCCACCGTTGCACCCTTACCTGTGAACACCTTTTCAGGTGAACCATCGGCGGTCAACATTTCTGTGGCACTATCCTCACGGTCACCCGCACCGGGCGTTACCCGGCTACATGCTCTGTGGTGCCCGGACTTTCCTCAGGCATAACGCGTATGCCCGCGATCGTCTGTCCGTCTCTTTTCTATCCCTCATGATAATCCGCGCGGGACGGCTTGTATAGTGGGGGCTTTTCGGCTCCCTGAGTGGGTTGTGTTATACTGTTCCGGTGAAAGGGAATTGGGATGATTGCACCATTATTCGGTATGTTGTATGCCACCAACCTGAGTCATGACGCGGCCAACGCCATGTTTGGCGCGGCGGAAGCCCGAATGTCACTGGCGAACTCGGCCACACCTGCATCCGATCCGACTGCATTGGCCCGCATGGATAAAGCGCTGCAACTGCAAGGGATTCAGGCGCAAACCAATTACCAGGTGAGCCAGGCCATGCTGGAATCCTCCCGCCGAATGCTGAGGCAGCATGAGGAAACGCGTCGGAAACTCATGGAAGCTGGCGCGACGCTGGTTTAGGGGACGAGTAGCTGCAATTCCTGTTGAATGGGCAAAAGATCCACACCCATTTCCGTCATGCGCAGCAGGTTGCCCTGCTGGCAGGCTTCTACGGAAATACTGGGGCTGTAAGCGATTTTGCCCAAATAAGGCACCTGGTATTGCTGGGTGAGGCTTAACACGTCGGTATCCCAGTGGGGGGCTTCGGTGGGACTTGTTTCAACGGCAATCCAGCCGAGAAGCGGCGTGTTTTTCAATCGGCAGTAAGCAAAGGCTGGCGCCAGCGCGGCGATGATATCCGGTTGTTTGGGTGTCACGAGCAGCAACGGGTTTTGCAAGGCTTGAGCCAGATCAGAGGCGTCCATAAAGCCTTCAGGAAGATAACGTAACGGGGAAGCTAGCAAGCCGGGTGTTTCCAGGATGTACCCGTATGGCTGTTTGCGACAGCTTTCCAGAATGCGCTGCCAGTCCTGCACAGAGACATGATGGGCAGATTCCGCCCAGACAGGTTCAAAAGTGCTCCAGGGTGGCAAGACCCGGTTGAAAAAGAGCAAATCCCGACTGTGACTCAACGAGATTTTGGGGGTAAACACCAAAGGCTTGGCCGCCTGCGTACGAAAGCCCAGTTGAGAGAGTACTCCGGCCAGTCCGGCGCAGGCAACGGTTTTCCCGCATCGAGGGTGCGTTCCCGCAACCACAATGCCTTGCGGACGGCCTGCATTAGGAAGCGACGGGCGGTTCATCATGGCTTAAACCCTCATCCTGCGCTTTCTTAAGCAGATTTTTGACGTATTGGATTTCGTCCAGACGGTCCGGC
>DATNQC010000053.1:0-11700 GCA_036702885.1 Oculatellaceae cyanobacterium
TCTTGACGGTTTCCCGCTTGACCTACCAGGTCAGCGAAAAAGGCGAACTGCTCACGCAGGATGAATTGGAAAAACAGGCGAAAAAAAGCCCCTCCACGCAGATTAAGACCGATCAAATCGGGCATTTAATCCGGCAGCTGAACATGTCTTCCGATGCCACGCGGGTGGTGATTTTTACCGATGCGGAAGAGCTTCCGGCAGACATGCCATCAGACGTCACCGCCCCGTTTGACTGGCGGAGTGTGGAAGCCAACGCAGACAAATCTTTCCATATTCGTCCGCTGACGCGGGATGTGTTTAATGCTTTTTCCGTCAACAAGTTCCTAAAAACACTGGAAGAGCCGCCACACAAGACACTCTTCCTGTTTATTACGGAAACCGAGGAGCAACTACTGGAAACCATCGTCTCCCGGTGCCAGGTGATTCCATGCTCGACCGGGCAAATAACTCAATCGACGCAAGCCCTGCCGGATGACGTGGATATCTTTGTTCGGGACTTACTGCAAAAAGTGCACCAAGGGGAAGACGCCTATCTGTCTGCTGGTGCGTTTGAAGCGTTCTTTATGATGGAGAAGGGGTTTAACCTGCTGCAGGCGCTGGAGTGCATGCAGGCAACCGTGCGCCAGCAATGGCTGCAAACCAGCGCCGATACGCTCCAACCCGCCAACTTTTCGGCGTATCGCAAATTACAAACCCTGATTCAAGAAGCCATCCAGATGCTGGACGCCAAAACCAACGAAAAGCAGGTGCTTTTGAATCTGTTTCTTAAGCTTTCGCGCTGTTCGTAATCGTATTGAGCCAAAAAACATTGATTTGTTACTCTACCACCGGACCAAGGACCCCGGATGGCAAATTTGATTTACGTTACCGGTATACCGTTTGTGGATTAAAGAAAGACAAAGCAGATCTTAACGATTTGTACCAGCTCCTCAACTACAGTCAGGCAGTCGGAAACAACCTTGCTGAACGGGATTTCCATTTAGCGCAACCCATACTCATTGCTTACGATTTCGAAGAGCAGGTCAAGAAAGCCATAGAGCTAGGCTTTACCAATCATAAAAAACATTATTGGTTAAATATAACTACACAGAAAACACAGGGTTTACCTTAACAGCCATAAACAAACCAGGGGAATCCAATAACCTGAATATAGAGCGGTGCAATAAAACCCGAAACCGCTATATCCAAGGCAAAAAATTACGTCAATCTAATCTGGCTGATAGTACCGCCTTTGTCATCTAGTGGAACGATTTAAACTAAACCATTTCGCTTTTTACGCCACTTACAACTTTTCAAGTCTGGCTGTCACTGTATTGCGAGCACCGCCCAGCTGGCTCACTTCCGTAACTTGCGCACCATGACGCAAAGGCAGATTCTTCACAAAAATATCGTCATCTATCACCAGTTGCTTACTAACAAATTCTCTTCCCTTTGGACAAGAAAGCTCTACACTGAGCAAACTCATTTCGTCCTCAGTCTTCACATCATCAATCAAGATAAATAGACTCTTCCCATCCGGATTCATCCGGACATTCGCCCTGGCTGGATGCGTGACAGGTGTATATTTAAAGCGCCCATAACAATTACCCGACATGAATGCACCTTCAGCACTCATATGATGCATGGTCCCTGCTCCCTGGAATTCCCGCTGGTTAGGAGCAATGGTAAATTCCACCTGTGCGCGATAAACCTTCAGCAGATTAGCACTACCATCTGGTAAAGGATAATTAAGTTGCCGCTGCTGATCCACCACCAAACGATATCGCCCGTAAGCGGAGGGAGGTGCAACCGGGGTTTGTGCAGCGCGTTTTGCGGCAAAACCAGGCGCACATTGCTGACGCATTTGTGCAAATTGCTGCATCATCTGCCGCAACTGCGGATCATTCACTTGCCCCATTTCCGCATCCATTTTGCGGAGCTCCTCACACAATTCATCAATTTGCTGCTGCGATTGTGCAGCAGCAAACGGCAGTCCCGCCCATAATACAAGAATGGATAAACTCAGCAGTGTCAGCAGAATACGAGGCATTTCAATCATCCTTCACTTCAATAAAAAAAAAGACTAAATTGTGTATAGAGGAAAGCTCGCTTTTAAAAAGCTCTCTTACCCACTTAGCGCGTGACCGCATTCGTGGCAGAACTTCCCGGAGGCAGCCGCGCCGCAGTCCGGGCATTCCTGATCTACCTGGATCGACTCCCCGCAGTCCGAGCAAAACTTGGCGCCTTTGGGCACTTTAGCACTGCAGTGAGGACAGGAGGCTTTTGTATTCCGTTTTTTCTTTGGCTTGTCTACACTTTCCTCAACGGAATCGCCAGGTTCCTCAATACAACTCCGGCATCGCTTTTTTCTATCTACCCAGCATGCTTCATCAACAAACTGTCCACATTGGACGCATTGCTTAAAAATCGCCCGGACCTGATCCACTGCTTTGCGGAACGCCTCATCATGCTCCTTCTCCCACTTGGAAGAACGTGCTTTTTCTCCAATCGAGGCCGCGGTACCCAACAAGCCACCAAACAAGCTCCCTGCCGCATCCAGAACATCGTGCAAAATATTGGTAGATGCAGGAGAAAACGCTGTTTGGTAACCGCAGCCGCAGCGGTCACAGAAAAACTCGAATTGAAAGCCACTGTCGGTGCTTTGATCCGTGTAATTTCGTACAAACTTAACTAGGCTCATCCGATTTCCTCACAAACGAAGGGGTTCCACCATAGACAGCGACTAGAATCCAAAGAGGTTTCTCAGCATATCCACCGCACCTTCCGGGGAAAAGAACCCAGGGCGTCCATCATCATGACTTTCCGGAGCCGTATCAGGCTGTTGAATCCCCTGGAAGGGATAGCGCTGTTGGCCAGAATATGCCGGCTGCTGATAACCATTCGGTGGCTGCACCTGGTATCCTTGCGGAGACTGCCAACCCTGAGGCGCTGCACCGGAATTTTGTGGGATACCTTGAAACATCTGCCCCATTGCCTGACCAAAGCCAGGCCCCATCATGTCCAGCATATTTCGCATGGCTTTGTCAGGGTCCGCAATCGATTTAGCTCGCTTGCATTCAGGCGCATTATCCGACAGTTTCTTCAAATAAACTTTAAACTGGTTCTCAAACTTGCCTTGTCCCAAACCAATCATCCCAACGGAAGGGTTGTAATGAATGGTCGTGGAAGCCCCATCCTGCAAGGGAATTTTAAAGGGCACGGAAAAACTCAGGCTTGTCTTTTGTCCTGGGCGATTCAGTAAAGGCTCCCACGGCACGCTGGATTGTTGTCCACCCATCTGGACTTTTTGAGATGCCTGCGCATTAACATCTGCCGTAGCAGAACCGGAAAGCTCAAGATAAGCAATGCGTTCCACAAGTTTTCCTTTGATGTGGGATTCACCTTTACCCGTGGCAGGTCCAGATTGCCGCTGGACACTGGAACCCATCATTGCATCCCCCATACTGAGGGCGCTTGATTCCTCCACCAGGCGACCAATATAATCACCTTCCCCCCAAATGCTTTGATAGGGTTTATCAGCGGGAGCCGTCACCTGATGCAAATCGTGCTCCATTTGAGCCGCACCAGGAACATGCTGACGCAAGTGCTGAAGGGTCTGATTCGCGCCCTGAACCAGCTGAGGCGTCGCCAAGTGAGCATACTTTTTAGGATCTACAACCTCCGAGGAGACAACAAACACCGTACTACCCTGGTCGTGTTGGATTTTTCGACTTTCATTCTCGTTCACCCCAGGCATTTTGCCATGGATAGGATCTTGCAGAGCATGAACCGTATCTCGCGTGGTCCCCGAAAAGGTCAGAAGATAACACTGCCCTTCTGCTGGGCCGCTTTCAAACCCGAATTTACAGTCCATGTTTTTGAAAATCTCTTTAGCCAGTTGCTTCCCGGACGTCTTCACCAGATTGGTAATTTCCCGCGTGGATGAAAACGGATGCGTTTGCTCCGAACGGAGCCCACCCTTCTTCCGATTTAAAAGCACAACACGCAAAGTAGATGGGGCCGAGTGACCGCTATCATAGGCGCCACTGACTTCAAAATCCACCTTTGGTTGACCATGCGCTGGGTTTACCTCCGTAATAACGGTGATTGCACCACCCAACGCTTCCTGCAGCTCCTGGTTGAAAAGCCTCATCGTCAACTCAACCAGCGCTGGATCATTGTTAAACCGGGAAACATCAAACCGCTTTAGTAGGATCACAGCATGGCAGTCGCCCTGCTTGGGGATCTGGGAAAACACACTCAGCACCGGCACTGTCACAAACAACAGGCCCAAAAGCAGGATTGCAATCAGTTTTCTAATGAGCAATTCATATTCTTGTTAGCAAACAGTAGGTATGGACACTCCAGCCTATAAAAGAGTGATTGCGATCAACATCGACCCTTGAGCCGACTCTTCGCAGCTTACATAAAATCGAACCCTACTTATGAAACTTGAATAAAGAATTTTGACATTTTCAGGATTTCGCTCAGAGTTGAGCACGATAACCTGCTTTGCTCATACAAAGGTTAAGGGAAGCAAATCTTTTATAATCTACTGCGATAGGGCTAGAACTTATCCGGTAAGTTTATCTAAAAGCAATCTTGCACAAGCCAGGTAGCAAAAGGCTTTGTAATTGTCGCGCAGTATTCGTCTCTTGTCTCCAGTTCTCTAAACTTCCAAAGCCAGGCAAAGCAGCGTTCTATCTTCTAGCGCCCCAGTCTTGCAATCGGATCGTATTTCTTATTATTCTTTTTTCGTTTTGTAATTCTGGCGCTTTAAACCTTTTTTCCAAGTTTTCTGCGAAACCAGTTTGCATCGTAGCCCCGATCGGCAACAATAACAGAACCTTTCGGACATTTCTCTACCAGTTTTTCGGCATACAAGTCGTGTCGACTGGCGGAATCTGGGCGCAAATCAACCGGAAATCCAACCTCGTCCACAACGAGGCTTATTTTGCGGCCCTTTACTTCATTGCCTAGCCGACGAGTTTGCCCCTTTTTTGCGAATTTCACTGTTGAATCCAAATAAAAGATCTTGTCCAACGGTAACTTTCGTCGTAGCCGCTTGAAGACTTTTGTTAATACATCAGTGAAAATCTGTCACGCACGGTACTTCATGGCGGAAACTCCGACCCAAGCTCGCTCCAGCGACAACCGGCGTATAAAATAGCATCCAGACAATTCCGGTCACTCTATTTTCGCGGCCGCCCCATCACCTGTTCAGAGAAGCAGGCCTAAATCAACTCCCACTCCTGCACACTTAATCTGCGGTATGCCATTGGAAACTCTATCCCTGCAAACTGAATAACCAGTGTTCTATTACACCAAACCGGCTCCACCAGAATCTCCGGACTCCCTCTCCTAAAAGAACATACCCCCGGAGCGACTCGAACGCCCGACACCTTCCTTAGGACGGAAGTGTTCTATCCAACTGAACTACGGGGGCCTGCCCATATCATAGCAGAAGCGGCCCAAGCTGCAAAAACCCAAAATCCTCCTTCAGGCTGAGTTTAGGGGAAATAGACCACTTAAACGAGGAAACCCCTATCCTGCATGACGTAACTTGATAGTGAACCACCCACATCGAAGGGAAGCCGCCCGATACGGAGCGGCCAGAGAGAGTTATGAATAGGAGGCTCCACCCATCGCTCCGAAGCAATACCGCTTCCGGCTACAGGCCGTGCTGGATTACCGCGCGGATCAACTGAACCGGGTTCAGCAAAAAGTGGCGGAAGAGGAGCAAAAGCGATTAACCATTCTGCAACGCATTCGGGAGTACGACCTGCTCATTGAACAGGCCTTCCGGGAGCAGCAAACGGCCGTGTCACAACCGGCGCTCAACCCCACCCAACTGCAAAACTTCCCAAACTACCTATGGCGATTAAAGCAGTTGCGGTTTCAGGAAACCCAGGCACTGGCCATTCAGGAGCAAAAACTCCTCGGCATGAGAGAAGAACTCAAACAGGCACTCATTAAGAAGAAATCCTTGGAATTACTGAAAGACAAAGACCATGCCCGTTACCGGCAACAACTGGAAAAAGCGGAAGAGGAGTTCCTCGCCGAAATTGCCCTCAACCGCAGCTACCGGCAATAAGCAGCTAACGCAATAGGGAACCGATGCAGCTTTTCAATTTTCTCTCTTTAAATCCAATCGACCGGAGCGCGCCCTCTGCCGCTTCCAACACGCAGGAAGACGGTTTTCTGGAGGAAATGGCCGCACAATTCACGGGCATGCTCAATCAGGCCCTCATGGAGCAGGCGGCCCCTCAAGCAGACACACCTGCACCGGTCTTATCCGAAACACCGCAAGCCCCCATGTCTCAGGCTGAAGGACAGGCCGTGAATCTTCCTCTGGATGAATCAACGCCTTCAGAAAACACGCCAGCTCAACCACAAGGGCTGTTTTTCCCGTTAAATATCGTTTCCACCTTGCAAAGTCTGTTTCATCCAGAAGGCAAGCAGCCCCTTTCGGCACCGGAGCAGGCATCTACCGATACCGTACCCCAACCGGTTCCGGTTCTCCCGCCCTCAACAGAACAATCACCCCTGCTTCCCTCTACGGAAGAGCCAACAGCAGGCACCCGTGAGCCCCAGTTAGTGGGAAACCCCAAAACCGAAAATCTCAAAACAATGCCTCAGGGCAGAAACATCAAGAGCGAGTCGAAAGCAGAACCCGCAGAGCTCGCAACCATTCTCCATGAGACGAACGCGCCGCCCGTGCCGCAAGCCCAAATCACGACAGATCAAGAACCAACCGAGCAAATCAGCAAAAAACCGGACGATCAGGACGAAAGTGCGTCGGAAAATAAAAATAATCCGTCGCAATCGTCCAGCAATATCACTGCCGAGCCTTATCTGCACCTGCCACCGCTTGCTTCCTTGGCACTTTCCACGCCAGACACAGCAACTTTCCAAAAGCTGGATGATAAACCGGAACCAGTCGCTTCCCCGGTTTCGCAAAATACAGAAATTCCGGCACATCCCTTACCGGAACGCCTGCTGAACACCGTACCTTTTGCCTCGGCAAACCAGGAGGCCAAACGAGCCATTGAAATCAAGCCCTTTAACGCCACATCGGTAGAATCAATGGCGGCATCTAACCCTTCAGAAGCATTGGCGGCAGCTGAGCTGTCTGCAACAGATACTTCCGCAGCAGAACCGTTGGAACCCGAAGCTTTTTCCTCACGACCGGTTGACTTCTTAAAGGAGAAGGAAGCGCCGACGTCCAAAGCAACTACGTTGTTCTCCCCCACCAGCTCAAGCAAACCTTCCAGCGAGGTTCAGAAGCCGGCAGTTTTTCCTCAACAACTACAACAGCTTGAAACGCATCTTCAGGCGCTCAACGGTAAAATTGAACACTCTGTAGAGCAACCTCACACAGCATCCCTGTCGGAAGCCGAGCCAGAATCTATCGATTTCCGGCTGCCAGAGGCAGAAACACCGGTAGTCCCCACATCCACGGCTGGCATTGATTTATTCCATCCTGCCGGAGTAACCGACAAACAGCCTTCAGAGGTGACTGCTCCTACGTTTATACCCAAGTCCGCCCATCTTACCGAGCAAGTGGCAGAAGGCACCATCCACGGGGTTAAAAACGGACATAAAGAACTGGTCATCCGGCTCAATCCGGAAAATCTCGGCGAGGTACGGGTGAATCTAACCGCAATCGGAGAAAAGCATCTTAGCGCCCGCCTGATTGCAAGTTCCGTAGAAAGTCACGATACCCTGCAGTCCAGCCTTAACCAACTGAAAACCTCCCTGGAAGCCCAAGGCGTCCAGCTGGAGCACATTAGCGTGGTTATCGCCGGTGGCGCAGAAAGCGGCAGCACGGCCAACGATCAGCAAGGGCATGCCAGAGACTTTCAACAGCCAGAATCCCAACAGCAAAAAATGGGACAACAAAGCTTCAATCAACAACAGGATCACACTCAAACAGCCTTCCAGATGGGACAACACGGGCAGTACTCCAAATCTGCATACGCACAAGCACCAGCCCATTTCGGCAGTTCCTCTAACACGACAATCGAACCACAACAAAAACCAACCAGCTCCGATACCCACAGACACAATGACAACGGTCATATCAGCATTTTGGTTTAACAAACGCGAGAGAGGCGCAAAACACGATGTCCAGCAGCATTGACTTCATTAACAACACCAACCTGGTCTATTACCAGAGAGGGCAAAATAACCTGGGCAACAGCCGCATGGATCGGGAAGGCTTCATCCGTCTCATCCTGGCGCAATTGCAATACCAGGATCCCTTGAACCCCAAAGACAACAGTGAAATGCTCAACCAGCAACTCATGCTGGAACAGGCGGATCAAATGAAGAGCCTGGTGGATTCCAACACCTTTGCACAAGCCACCGGCCTGATCGGCAAAGAGGTGAGTCTGATGGATGCCCCTTGGAGCTTTGAGCTAGGCGCCTCCACCACGCCGGAATACGATCCAGAAATCGGAGGCCCAAAGCAATTAACCAACGTCGTCGTCGAAGGCGTTCAGTTTGACCGGAACACTGGCAAGGCACTCGTCAAGATCAATGGCAAGTATTACGACTCCGCCTTGATTTACAACGTGCAGAATCCAACAACACAAAATCCACAAACATAGAAGGGAGAACATGCAGAAACCATCATCATAGGGTGAACGCATTACAACACATTCATCATTCTGAGAGAGAGACAAGTGGAGGCATAACCCAATGACACAAGCGATGTATACGGCGATTACCGGCATCCGTGCAAACCAAACCCGGTTAAACGTCATATCCAACAACATTGCCAACGTCAACACACTGGGCTTCAAAAGCAGTTCTGCAAACTTTGCAACCGTGTTTTCCAACACCATCAGTGGTGGTTCTGCACCCAACGGGCTGTTGGGCGGTACGAACCCAATGCAGGTCGGCAACGGAGCCTTGATTTCCGAAATTGCTTCCAACTGGGGACAAGGCGGAACCCAGTTCACCGGGCGCAACTCGGATATGATGATCAATGGCGATGGTTTTTTCGTCGTTGAGCGCATTGACGTCAACAGCGGAAACAATTTTTCGGATTATTACCTGACCCGGGCCGGCAACTTTACGCTGGATGCCCAGGGGAACATGGTCACATCATCCGGGAACCGGTTACGGGGGAGTTCGGATGTATCCGGAAGCACCCCTGCCAACCTGGGACGGATCAATTTGCCATTGAAATTTAACGTCACCAAAAACCTGGATGCAGATGGAACCCCCATCGGCATCGTCCTGTCCCCATCCGGAACTTCAGCCGCTACAATTACGGCGGCTCAGGGTGGCGCGGCTTCCCAGCTCACCGTAGAAGTAGAACTGCAGAGCTTCACGGTTTCCTCGGACGGTTCCATTGTGGCGAAATACTCCAACGGAGACATCATCACCGTCCGGACAGATCCGACCAACCCGCTCAAACGCGAGCTCATCTATCAAATTCCGGGCGGTAGCGCCACAGGCAGCCAAACTTTCTCCGTCAGCAACGCCGGTGCCGGTGACGCTGGTCCCCTAAGCCAGGTCGCTGATGGCGGTGCAACAGGCAAGGCCGTTTTTGATGGCGGTATCGGCCTACCAGTCGGCACAGGCACCGATAACGGGATGGATGGTCGCCAGTTCCAAATCCAGCTCGCTAGCGTCGTCAACCCGGCAGGCTTGCTCTATGACGGAAACAACAACTTCCTGCCTGGTGCGAATAGCGGTAGCGTCCTATTTGGCACCGGTGCAACCGGTTCCAGAGGGAACATTGTGACGGGTGCACTGGAATCCTCGAACGTCGACCTGTCCGGTGAGTTCACCAATATGATCATTACGCAACGCGGTTTGGAAGCGGCCAGTAAAATGGTTCGCGCCCAAAGCGAAGTTCTGCAAACCATCATTCAAATGGTATAACGCCTGATTAAACCTTGAATCCACTCTTCCTTGAACCAACCCCGCAGGTTATCCCTGCGGTTTTCTTTTTTCTTCAGACGTTTTACCGGAATAACATCAGTAATGAGGCCAGTATATTGTTTGTCAGGTGAACCACAATCCCAGGTAACAGTGATTGTGTGCGCTCTCGCCAAATTCCAAAGCACAGCCCCAGAGCCAGAACACTAAGTAATGCGCGAAGATTTGTGTAATAGGAGCCATGCAGCAATAAAAACACCATACTGGTGAAAATAACGGCTGCAGTCGGTGTTGCAACCTTATAAAAAGTGGATTGCACCAAGCCCCGGAAGATCAGCTCCTCCAGCACGGGAGCAAAAATCACTGCAAAGCTGAACAACACGAGCAATTCCGCCCTGGAGGCGTCAGCATAAGGCTCTCCCATCGAAAAAGACCAGCCACGAGCCTGCAGAAGCGCCCAAAGCGCTGTCAATAATATAAGCACGCCAGCCGTCACAACCAATAGCTTGATGGTTTCCCAAAGGAAGTAGCGCATATTGTTTGGAACTCTCAAACCCAGATACTGGGCAAGCCCGCCATAACGCAGTTGTAAGATTCCAAAAATCAAGCCCCAGCTAAAAACCGTGGTTAATTGCTGCACCAGAAGCTCCATGGGCCTGCTCAGAAATGGATTGAGCAGTAACACTATGTTTGAAACCAGGAGCGGTAGCAAAATATACCCCGCAAATAGAGAAACGGCCACGGTGTACATGTCCCACGGGGGCAGAGGAAGCCGCCCATTGGGAAGCGATGCGTCTTGTGGTTCCGGATGTCCGGATACCGCTTTTCCCGTGTTATCAAAGCCGGATCTGCTATCCAATTGAAATCATGATCCTGTTGTATGCTAGTAACTGATGCTGGCACGTCTCAGACACTCTAGGAAAAGCGATCTGCCATTGCACAGGGCCATTATATCAGACATTATCCTGTGGATATTTCTGGTCCTGGGCGCTTTGGTGGCAGTCTACTGGTTTGCGATCCGCATGCCGGAACAGGATGGTCAAACGATTCTCCTCAAGTTCCGGGACGCCAACCAGATTACCCGTGGTTCCGCGGTCACCATGCTCGGAACCGATGTGGGGTATGTCAAAAGCATTCATATCCACCAGGATCATGTGGATGTTTTTGTACAAACATTTTCCAAGTCGCTTTCCATCCCGTCGGGCGCAACATTTACCGTCGTATTCAACGGACTGGCCGGCTCCAAGAGCATCGACATCGAAGTGCCTCGCGTCCCTTTGCCCGAAATGGAGGGGCATCCCATTTATACCGTCGCGGAACCCATCCGCCTGAAGACAATTCTGGACTATATCGTGGATATGACCCAGGGACTAACCGAAGGCGCGGAAATCATCGCCGATTTCTTCGGCAAGAAAAAACCGGTTGAGGAGTTGCAATTCAATATCCACCAAGCCCACCAATGGACATTGGACTCTCTCGCCTACGCCGAACAAATTACACGCGATATGAGATCATTCCGGCAGGATTTGGATCAAGGCGTGAACAGCGGCGCTCGCGTTTTAACCAATCTAAGCCACCGGGCCAAGCTGATGGCTGCCCGATCGAAGCCCGAGCGCATTCGCCCGGAAGTCGTTTCAGCGTTGCAAACACTTCATTCCATCCGAAACGCAGTGGTGGCAGACGATCCCAGGCAGTCTCCCTTTGCTTTGCGGATTCAGCGATGGAACGACGGCGCCATGAAAGTGAAGCTGTGGACGGAGCAGACCAATCAAAAGGTTCAGGCGTTCCCCCTGGCTCACATTTTGGACCGAATCGAATGCGGAGAAG
>DATNQC010000054.1:0-2117 GCA_036702885.1 Oculatellaceae cyanobacterium
CATCATGGGAGTCCAGCTCGCCCCCATTGTTATGCGCCTGAATATACGCCACATGAGGCCCCAGCTCCCTCACCCAATCCAGCGGCGAACATTGAGAAAACAGGTTGGTGTGTCCAATATCCAGGCAAGCCTTGAGTTGGGAGGAGTTCACCCGGGATAAGAGTTTGACAATATACTCCGGAACTGGCTCCAGGAAGTTTTCAATGAGAACGACCGTCTGCGTCCCTTCAAAGTGCTCAGCCAGAATCTCTTCCCAAAAATCGGTCATTCGAGACAGCCAAGCCTTGGTTGCATATTTTGCCGCATGCAGCGGATTCCACTGACTATGGAAAATCAGGTAGCGCACGTTCAAAGCTTTCGCCAGATCTATCGCTTGCAGGTAGCGCTGCCGGGAAATTCGTGCAATATCCGGATCCAGACTGGCAACGTTTAAATCTTCGTAGGGACCATGCAACGCCAAGGGCCCTGCAAACTCAGAGAAAAACTCCCGAAAACGCTGCGTTTCCGCTTGCATCACCTCGGAATCCACCGGGTACAGGGGAAGCTGAAGCTCGTACCCCAAGCCTTGCGAACCTGCAAAGGCAATGCCTTCTTCCAGGCTGTCACCTTTCGGCGCTGCAAAAACGCGATCAATCATAGCTTCCCACTAAATTAAACTGCACACGAGTGCTTTTTAAGTCACTGCGCTAAACAGGCGCAAGCTCTGTGTATATTGTATACCCATTATTGACGATAATGTCGGTTCAAGCAATGGTCGCCCTCCCCGACGCTCATGAAATATGATAGGATGATGCACGAGTACGATGGAGTGAGTCTTGGCGTGGAACTGAGCAATCGGTTTTTGCCTGAGTGTGTTGTGGTCGACGTAACCGATGACCATTTCGGTTATCCCAAAACCATGGTTCTTAAAAACCATGTCACCCGCCTGATCCAGGAGGGACACCGGCATGTGGTCCTGAACCTGGAAAAAGTCCAAATGCTGGACAGCTTCGGCATTGCCGTTTTGATTTCGCTTCTTAAGCTCTGCAAGGAACACCAGGGGAATTTAACGCTATACGGGCTCAACGAGCAGGTCAATCGCCTGATGGAAATCACCCACATGGATCGCGTGCTGGATATTTGGGACACGGAAGGGCAAGCCGTCAGCCGGGTTAAATCCGGGCGTTAAGTTGCGCGTTAACCGGCTTTCTGTTGAGATTGGATACCGGAAAGGATTGTCCTGCAAGGGATTGAAAAGGCATATTGGGACTTAGGAGACGTGCAGCGTCTTGGGCTGGGAGTCTCGTAGCAGGCGGAGACACCGTCATGGGCCGCCCCGGAACCGGTTTATTCAACTCCCGCTTCAGAAGTAACAAGAAACTTGCCAGGTATGCTGCCAGCGCCCCAAAACCGACCACGGCAAACCGGTTGAAGTAGCTGAGCTTCCGGATAGCATTCAATTGCCATTTGTTCTGCATACCGAAGCCCAAAGCAGCAAGGCCAAAACCGGTTGCCCAGTAGGAAGGTTTTACATACGCTTCGGACGTGCCACGTTTTTGGACTAGTCGCTCCTGCCAGGGCTGCAGCACCTTCACATCGAACACATTCGCCACCAACCCGTAAAACAGGAGGGTCATCAGGACGCTGCAGGCCATTTGGGGCCAGGTGCTGTTTTTCTGGATGTGTTGCAGTGCTTTAAAAACGCGATCAGCATTAACACCGTCTTCAACCAAGAGCATCAACCTTTTCTTGGCTTCCTGAGACAGCGAATGATTTGGCAATTCTTTTTTCCAATCCAGAGATTCAGCCAACCGCTGCTGATGCATGGACTGATTCCGAACGGTCGCTTCAAAATGTTCTTGTAGCTCCCATTTCAGCCGGTTAATTTCCTTTTTATGCGGATCTGGTTTGAAGCGATTAAGCCAACTCCCGCTTGTTTCAAAATTCAGAAGCTCGTTGAAACGCTGCTCCAGATTTAAACGCTTCAGGCGCGCCAGATCATCCTCAGTTCCCAGCGTGGCCGTTGCCTCATAAAGATTTGGCAACGTATCCCGCAGTTTTTGGAGTATAGTACGTCGATTTTGAGCTTTGGCTTTGTTCGCATCCTGCAGACCTGATATCAGGGAGGAGCCATGTAT
>DATNQC010000059.1:0-18772 GCA_036702885.1 Oculatellaceae cyanobacterium
AGTCCGCATTCACCTTCAATTTGAAATCGTCTTCCGTAAAGCTGCCATCCTGCCCAAAGGTGGCGACCGTCATCAGGTAATAGCGGATGGGGTCGGGGTTCGGGAGATTGAAGCGCTCTTTCAGCGTAAAGGGCGAAACCACGTTGCCAATGCTTTTGGAGATTTTGGCATCGTTGATATTGATGAAGCCGTGTGCAAAGACTTGAGCCGGGAGCGCAACCTCGGCGGATAGCAGCATGGCAGGCCAGTAAATGGCGTGAAACCGCAAAATATCTTTTCCGATGATATGCACGGCAGGCCAAAACTTGTTGAATAACGCGTCATTGTGCAGGTAGCCCAGGCCGGTAATGTAATTGCTTAAAGCGTCAATCCATACATAAATGACCTGCTCGTCATCGTCCGGCACTGGAATACCCCAGCTTACGGAATCCTTATGCCGGGAGACGCTGATGTCATCCAATTCTTCCAGCATTTGCAACACTTCTGCCGCACGGAAGTCAGGTTTGACGAAGTCCTTGATTTGAATCTGCCCTAGTCCTTCTGCCTGGAAGGCTTCGCCTTTAATGAGCGCCTCCAACTGGGGCTTGTATTTGCTCAGACGGAAAAAGTAGTTTTCCTCTTCCACCAATTCCGGCTTTCGTTGGTGGTTGGGGCACTCGCCTGCTTCATTCAGATCGCGTTCTGTCATAAATTTTTCGCAACCCGAACAATAGAGGCCTTGGTATTTTTTCTTGTAAATGTCGCCTTTAGCGGCCATTTTTCGCCAAAGATAATCCACCACGGCGTAATGATCGGCATCCGTGGTGCGAATAAAGCGGTCATAGGACAGATTCAGATAATCCCAGGCCTTTTTGAACTCCTCCACGAGCTCATCCGTATGCTGCTTGGGCGTAACACCTCGTTCCCGAGCGGTTTTTTCCACCTTGGTGCCATGCTCATCCGTGCCGGTCAGGAAAAATACTTCCTTGCCCTGTAAGCGCTGAAAACGCGCCATTACGTCGGTCGCAATCTTTTCGTAGGCATGCCCCAGATGCGGTGCAGCGTTCACGTAGTCAATGGCGGTGGTTATGGCATAGGTGTTTTGGCTCATGGCGATTCTTTCAGTTAACAGGCAATGGGGGATTGTCCCCAGGCTGATGTCACTCCATCATTCTCTCAAATCAGTACAAACGAGGCAAATAGAGCTTAGTCCTGGTAACGAATCGGATGCACTGGGTCGATTTATCTGCATTGGAATGGTGCCGAAAACGAACCTGACGTGTGGTATGGTTTACCGCAACACACGTCCGAGGGTTTGTTCGGGCGTAACGTGGGTGATTTGCACCTGTACGCGGTCGTTGGGTTGCAGCGGCGCGTCACTTTCCAGTTGAACCTTGATGTAGTTCTCGCTCATGCCTTGAGAGCCACCTTCTTCCACAATCACCTGCAGGCTTTGCCCTAGGAAGCGTTGTCGGTACGCCAGATTCTTGGCGTCAGAAAGCTCCCGGAGGCGCTGAGCGCGGGCCTTTTTCTCCCGTTCGGGAACCTGGCCATCAAAGCTGGCCGCCGGAGTGCCTTTGCGCTTGGAATAGCTAAACACGTGGAAGTAGTTGATATAGGCCTTTTCCAACGTTTGGTAGGTAGTTTCAAACCGCTCTGGCGTTTCTCCAGGGAAGCCGACGATAATATCCGACCCCACGGAAGCATGCGGGATTTTGGCGGCGATGGTGTCACAGACGCGCAGCATGTCTTCCACATGATGACGGCGGCCCATCCGCTTGAGGATGGTATCTTCCGCGCTTTGGGCAGAGAGATGAAAATGCGGGCAAATCTTGCCGCTAGCGTCTGCGACGACCTGAATCAGCTTGTCGGTGACCTCCATCGGGTCCAATGAGGTCAGCCTGAGGCGGAATTCGCCGGGTAACCGAACCAATTCCGAGAGCAAATCGGCGAGATTGGCGCCATCATGCTCGTATTGACCAATGTTAATGCCGGTGAGACAGATTTCCTTGAACCCCTCAAAGACCATCCGGCCAAGTTGGAATTTGATGTCCTCCACTGGGAGGCTTCTGCTGAGTCCGCGGGCTTCCCAAATGATGCAATAAGTGCACTTATAATCACAGCCATCCTGAATTTTTAGACTGCCTCGTGTCCTGCCAATATCTGCTGCTGAAGAGCCTGTCATAATACGGCTTTTGTCAATGTCACTGACATGAACGAGCGGCTTGTCAGAAACAGGGGTTTCCTGAATGATCTCTACCAGGCGCTCTTTGAAGTTGTTGCCAATGACGAAGCTGACGCCTTCCAAAGCGGCCAGCTCATCCGGAGAAACCTGCGCGTAGCAACCCGTGACCGCGATGCGCGCGTTGGGGTTTGATAGCCTGGCGCGGCGGATCATCCGGCGAGACTCTTGATCGCTGCGTTCAGTAACCGTGCATGTGTTGACCACATAGACTTCCGCCGGCTCATCAAATGGCACAATCCGCCATCCTTGCGACTCAAAGCCGGTTGCAAGCGTGGAGGTTTCCAGTTGGTTGGCCTTACAGCCCAATGTATGGAACGCAACGGTACGAGGCGCGGCGGACTGCTTGAGGGGGCCTGGAACATTGGTCTTGCGCTGTGAGGTCATCCGCAATCCTTCTTTGGCAGGGGTATTAGCATGCATTTTGCCCTGAACGATGCCAAATCGCAAGCGGTTCCCAGTCTGTCGAGGTTTGCCGTGTGGGTGATAGATTTTCACCCGATGGAGGGATATTCAAATATCTTTCCTTTTACAAGAATAGATACTTGTGTAATACGGTATAATTCCTTTCTCTGGAGTTTCAGTTTTGTAACGGTTTTGCAATTCACTTAGGGTTTGGATGGATCAGGTGGATATACGGAATCTCTCTAATCGGTGTAAATGGTATGCAACATCCGGTTGTTAGAGGGCAATCCTCGCCTTTAAGTTGTTTTTATTTATGCAGAACAACATTTCACTGAAAATTGCCAGAAACGGAGGCAGGTATATGGCAAAGGTCTTGATATCCATGCGGGAGGACTTCCTGGAGAAGATCGATGAGATTGCGGATAGCGAACAACGCACCCGCAGCGAATTGATTCGCCAGGCGCTTCGTGTGTATATCCGCCGTCGTAGCCAGAATGCCCATCTGTTGGAATCTTTTCTGTTGGAATAACCGGTTATAATTCCAGTATAAATTTAGGAGGCCCGTTATATGGCCAAAGGATCGAAAAGTACTCGCGTTTTGATCTCACTGCCGGAAAAGTTCCTCAATGAAATCGATACGCTGGCGGATGAGGAACAGCGTTCTCGGAGCGAATTAATTCGAGAAGCGCTGAGAAACTACATTCGCCTGCATGAAACTGAAAACTACAAATCGCAATTGATTGAATAATTCTGGTTCCTGAGCTATTTCAGTGGTTTTTGACTGAAAGAGAGAGCGTTAATTTACATAGGTCCCTTATCTACGGGGCAATGTTTTGTCGCTGTAGAACGCGCTGAATAGCGGCTTTATCTCCCTCATTCATTTTGGTTTTCTCTGATTGCGTCATCAGGCTGGGAGCCATTTGCTTGTCTTGCGCTAGTTTGCCGTGAACTGAAAAGTCGTATTGCGGGGCCATATAGACTTTTTTGGGTGCAAGCCAAAGGATTTCCCGGCTCATGGTTCGACTCAAGCTCGCAAAGGACCCTTGGCTGTCGCTATCTGAAAAGGTGGAAGGCGTCACATTCAAAAATTGGTTGGCTTTAATGGACCGTCGCCAACTGCCCCCCCATACCATAGGGATATCGGCGGGTTCCGTGTCAAAGACCTGCACACGGCTGCTGATAAAGTATTTCATTTGCTTGGGTAGGCTATCTGTTAACCAGCCGTTAATGCGTTCAAATAGTCCGCTATTCTCATCCGGGTGAAGCATGTCCAGGTCTGCTTCAATAAAAATAACGCGGGCAATGTTCTTGCCGTCCGCAGCCTCCAGTTGCTTCAGAAGGTATGACAGGGCTTTCGGCTCTGGGCGACCTGCGCGAAGGTAATAATGCATGATTTGATCGTACACGTGTCCCAAGCCTCTCAAACGAAGCTCTTCTACGGTATAGATAGGGTGGTAAATCCGGGTATTAGGGGCGATGGATTCCAGTTTTAGAGCAAATTCCCGGGCGAAAATCATGGGTAGATCCCCGAAAGCCTTTTCCCGACCATGCTTGATGACCGGAAATACTGCAATGGCTTCTAGTGGGGAATATGAAACGGCTTTTAAAGGCTTTTGTGGGCTGTTGAACGGGTTATTGCCACCGTTGGAAGATGCTTCGGCAGGGATTGGAACGATGTTCTCTGGTGGTTGATTATTATCAGAAGGGGTGTCAGAAGGTGCGCTTTCTTCAACAGGAATCCGCGCCGGGTTCTGCTTCTCCAGAGGTGTTGCTTGTGTTGATGGCTTTTGAGGAATGGTTTGTTTTTGGGCGGCGGTGCTGGGTGCTTTTTGGGAGGGCGAGGGGGCAGTCGTTTTACTGGAAGCTGCTGACTGGTTGCCTGTTTGGGCGGATGTTTTGTTCATAGAAGCCTTAACGTCTTGCGTGAGCGCCATCAGGTAGATTCTGCCATTGGGAGCCGCACCCTCAGGCGTTGGCAGCTGCGAGAACGACGGGGGCGATCCGCAAAGCAGTCCGATGAAGAGCAAACTGCATCCAGCTCGATTGAAAGTTCTCATGTGCGTACCGCCCTCGCTTTTTCGTGACCTTTCCCTTCCTTGATTATGGCGGTTGACTGGCGCAAAATAATCCGTAGAGCAGTTGATTTCCGAAAGTGCCGACTTCCCATGATTGAACGTTATACGCTCCCCGAAATGGCGGCCCTATGGACCCGCGAAGCAATTTTTACAACCTGGATGGAGGTTGAGTTGGCCGTTTTGGAAGTGCAGGAGGAGATGGGGTTGGTTCCTGCGGGGGTGACGAAGGATGCCCGATCCAAAGCCGGCTTTGATATTGCCCGAATAGATGAAATTGAAGCGGAAGTCCGCCATGACGTGATTGCGTTCCTGACGAACCTGGGAGAGCATATTGGAGAGAACTCCCGCTTTGTGCATATGGGCATGACCAGCTCCGACTTGATTGATACAGCGCTGTCCATCCAGATTCAGCGAGCTGGCGCGTTATTGCTTGAAAAATTGAGCGAAGTTATCGAAACGGTCCGTAAAAAAGCCGTTGAACACCGGGATACCGTCATGGTGGGGCGTTCGCACGGTATTCATGGAGAGCCGATTACATTTGGGCTTAAGCTGCTCAACTGGTTGGATGAGCTGTTGCGTCAGGAAAAGCGCCTGAAAGACGCCTTGGAGGAAAACCGGGTTGGGCAGGTGAGTGGCGCCATGGGTTCCTATTCCAATATTAGTCCGGAAGTGGAGCTTCGCGTCTGTGAAAAGCTGGGTTTAAGGGCGGCCAGAACGTCCACACAGGTCATTTCCAGGGATATCCATGCGCAGTTTTTCATTGCGTTGGGTTCATTGGCTACTTCCATTGAGAAATTCGCGGTGGAAATCCGGGGGCTGCAAAAAACGGACATACTGGAACTGGAAGAGGGCTTTGCCAAGGGGCAAAAAGGTTCCTCTGCCATGCCGCACAAGCGGAATCCGATTAGTTCGGAAAACCTTACCGGGTTGGCCCGGCTGCTGCGTTCGTATATTACGCCCGCACTGGAAAACGTGGTGCTTTGGCATGAGCGGGATATCAGCCATAGCTCCGTGGAGCGTGTGATGTTCCCGGATGCCTGCATTCTGGCGCACTATATGTTGAACCGCTTCAACGGAGTCATGCGGAATTTAATCGTGCATAAGGACAATATGCGCGAGAATATGAACCGCTTTGGCGGCATTATTTTCTCACAACGCGTGCTTTTAAAGCTGATTGATAAGGGCCTTAGCCGGGAAGACGCTTACAAACTGGTTCAACGGAATGCGCATGCTGCCTGGAATGTTATGGATGGGGACTTCAGGGCGAATCTGAAGGCTGACTTGGATGTGATTCGGCACTTGACCCCGGAAGAAATTGATTCCTGCTTTGATGTGGCGGATTATCTCAAGCAAATCCCCGCTGTCTATGCCCGTTTCGGGTTATAGAGGGTTTGGTTTTGTAGCTTGCTGTAGGGCATGCTAGGACCAGCTCTCTGTGGTTAACTGGATCCGGCGCACGATTTCTTGTTCGGGAATGGTGAGCAGCTTTCCAGTTTCAAAGACCTTTTCCCCGGCGACGTACACAGCGTGAATGGCAGAAGGTTGGCTGGAGTATACCAGATTGTTCAATGCATTCTGCTTGGGTTGCATGGAGAGGTCATCCAGATTAATGACCGTAAAGTCGGCAAAGTATCCGGCTTGTAGGCTGCCAATGGGCAAGCCGAGGTTTTTTCCGCCATTTTCCGTTCCCATTCGGAACATATCCTCGGCGCGGGTGACCGTGGCGTCACAGAACTTCACCTTTTGCAGCAGACTGGTCATACGCATTTCTTCAATAATGGAGGCGCGGTTGTTACTGCAGCCTCCATCCGTGCCTAGCGAAATGCAGATGCCCGCCTCGAGCATTTCCTTGATGCGCGTGACGCCATCGCCCAGGAACATATTGCTGGACGGATTGTAAGACAGCCCTGTCCCTTGACTGGCCATGAGGTCGATCTCGGCGTCATCCACCCAAACGCAATGGATACCGACCAGCCGATTGTTCAGGACACCCAGTTCGTTCAGGAACGCAATGGGCGGCTTGCCGTGCTTTTCCTGAACCATCTGGCGCTCGTACTGCCCTTCTGCAATGTGCATGTGGTATTTCGTATCCAGGCGCTCGGCTAGCTCCGCACCCGCCAGAATCATGTTGATGCTGGCTCCGTGCAGGCTATGCGGCGCGGGTAGCACGTGGACCATCGGATCGTCCTTGAACTGCCGATGGAGCGCCTCCGTATTGGCAACCGCCTGATTCACGGCTTCCTGAAAACGTTTGGGGGCGCCATCCCAGTCATACATTGTGCGCGCCATGACAATGCGGATGCCGATATCCAGCGCCGCCTCGATGACCGCTTGGGCGTTTTCGTTTGCCTGATCGTTGATGTAGAAGAAGTCGCAGACGGTGGTAATGCCGCATTTCAGCATTTCCCCAAAGGCGAACAGGGCGCCGGTGTAGATATCCTCCCGGCTCAGCACTTGGGCGTATCTATATAAGGCCTCATCCCGCCAGGTGAAAAAGTCGGCGTCATCGCGGAAGCCCTTGATCAGGGACTGGAAGGAATGGTTGTGGGAATTGACAAAGCCAGGCACGATCATGGCGTTTTCAAAGCGGATCGCGGCTTGCCGTTGTTCCGGCGTCAAATCCTGTTGTGGCTGGATGCCCAGAATTTTATCTCCCTCTACCAGCAGCGCGTGCTCATGCAAAACCTGATTGTCCAGAACGAGTAAATCGGCACAATAGATGTTCATGCGGTATCCTTTTTGCCCTGCTGAAAAGGTGTTTGGGGTGTTGTCACGAAAGCCCTTCCTCATCCCATGTGAAGCCGGGGAGATATCCCGCCCATTGATGCAGCTGAATGTGCGGCGCTAAAGCCTCCCGATTTGGACAGGGGCAATCTTGCTGGGTCGGGTACTCCTCTATTATAGGCGTATAGGGTGGAAAGATGCGTGAGTGTTCTGACCTGAATAGGTAAACCGAGTGAGGAGCAAAGAGGCTAGACTTCAGGGAGAAGTCGTGTGTTGGCTGGCTATGTGCTGCATTCGGTGACTTCTTTAAGCTCCGCGGCTTGGTGACTTAGTCGATAGCTCCGGTAAGTTTTAGACCCCTTGAATTCTCAGCGGGCTTACGTTATATATAAAGGGCCCTGGGGCATTAGCGCAGTTGGTAGCGCGTCTCAATGGCATTGAGAAGGTCAGCGGTTCGAATCCGCTATGCTCCACCAAGATTTACTTAGAGCCCTTTTCTCGAATAGAGAGAAGGGCTTTTATACTTTAGTAGAGAATTAATTTGTATTTTTCGAGGGAAGACACTCGGTCTTTTATGTGAAGAATATGTGGCTCAGAGAGTTTGATAGGTTCTTGTTCAAAATGTCTGGTGGAATAATTTTAGGCTGACTGATATGGAAAACAGAAGTTGAGGAGTCTTAGAGAAACTTCTGAAAAAATATGCTTTTACATAAATTAATTTAAAAAAGCTATTCCCCTAAAACGTTTTTCCGAAGTAAAATTGAAAGCTCTACAGTTTGTTATAAGCGTGGAAATCTAGAATAATGAAACGGCTCTTTGATAAAGTGCTAGCACTTTTTTTGCTGTTCTGTTTTACCCTTTGCTCACCTCTCTTGTCGGAAGCCAGAACCTTGGCTGTTGAGCCAGGGACTCGTATTCCCATTACCATCTACAGTACAGTCAACTCTGATAACCTTAAAACCGGAGATATGATTTCAGTCAGTGTGAGTGAACCGGTTAAAGTAGGCGGTGTGGTGCTTTTTAAAAAGGGCTCCACTGGAGTATTAAATGTTAGCAAAAGTGTAAAATCTGGTGGGCATGGCCGTGCAGGACAGCTTGAAATTAATGGTGGAAGGATAACTGACGTTTTTGGGAATGTTCACCCGATCAGTGCTTCTCTTTCAAGTCAAGGAAGTAGTAAAAGGGGGTGGGCAATTGTATCTACCATATTGGGGATTCTCTTGATCCTGGTTCCTTTTGGCTTATGGGTAGATGGTACGCCTGCAACCATACAGGGTGGTCAGTATATTGACGCATTAATCACTGCTGCGACGGAAATAGAAGTACCGGACGACCAAGAGCCGGCTGCTCATAACTAGGAGTGGGCTTATGTACAAATTGTTTAAAGTTTTATTTTCCGTAGTAGTTCTTCTGTTTGTGACAAATTATGCTGGTATTTGTGCAAACGCTGCGGTAGTTTCAGTGCCTGTCGGGACTCGGGTGCCCGTTCTTCTTCAAAATGTAGTTTCTAGTAGCACTGTTAAAACCGCTGATACTATTAGCGCGACTATTGCGGAAGATGTTCTAATTGATGGTGCAGTTGTTTTTCATCAAGGAGATAAAGCCACATTAAACGTTCAAAAGGCGCAACCTAGCGGGAATTTTGGACGCCCTGGGAGGCTTGAACTTAATGGAGGAATGGTCTTTGATGTCAATGGGGATACCCACCCAGTCAATATTTCGTATTCTGCTAAAGGTCGTAGCCGTCGAGCTTTTTCTATTACGATGACGGTTTTGAGTGTTCCACTGTTGTTATTCCTCGTCGGCTTGGTTACTCTTCCGGTGGCGATTATGACATCTGGCAAGGATGCTATGATTGGCGAGGGTTTGATTTTAGATACGATAACTACGTCAGCTTTCGACTTGGAACTGAAATAATCTTTGGTAAAAAAGCCCTCATTTTTGAGGGCTTTTTGAATTTCATAACTTCTAATTCTTACCAAGCAGAGCTATTACATATGAATAAGAGCGAGGCGCTTGATTTCCGGGAGCGACTCGGCTTAAATAGCCTAGGCTTGACAGGCCCGAATTATGACAATTGTGTGACAACAACCGTGAAAACCGCTCTATGCTAAACCTCCTCCCCCGCGAAGACAAGTTTTACAAGATGCTGAAAGACCTGGAAAGCTGCGCCAACATCAGCGCGCGGCTTCTCAAGAGCATGGTGGACAACCGGCATGACCCGGAGGCCATCAAGCAGGCATCGGAAGGCATCTACAAGGCCAAACGGGAATCCAAAAAGGTCATGGAAGTCATCACGCAGGAGATTTGCCGTACGCTCATTACGCCGTTTGACCGTGAGGACATCCAGCAGTTTGCCGTAGTGCTCTATAACATCCCGAAAATGGTCGCTAAAATCACGGACCGGATGATTACGCATAATATCTGTCCCTTTAACGGCGATTTTAACAAGTTTGCGGATATCATCGAGCGCGAAGCCGATGCGATGTCTGCGGTTGTCGCCGAGTTGTCCGGAAAACTCAACTCCAAGACGGTGCATGCCAAAGCCGCCATCCTGCATGAACTGGAAGATCAGGGTGATGTGATTTTGGGACAGCTGATTGCCAGTTCTTTCCACGATATTGCCGATACCCGCGAGCTGATCCTCCGGAAGGATATCTACGAGATGTTAGAGGATGTCACCGATCTCTACCGGGATGCCGCGAACGTGGCCTTGCAGATCATTCTGAAGCACAGCTAGGAGCAAGCCCGATGGATAGCAGTCTGGCCCTCTTCCTTCTGGCAGCGATTATCCTGCTGGCCTTAGCTTTTGACTATATTAATGGTTTTCACGATGCCGCAAACGCCATTGCAACGGTTGTTTCAACAAAAGCGCTCAGTCCGCGTGCAGCGGTGGCCTATGGAGCGGTGTTGAATTTCGCCGGTGCGCTGGCTGGCACGGAGGTCGCAGCGACCATCGGGAAGGGGTTGGTGGATCAATCCGCCGTTTCGATGCCGGTGATCCTATGTGCGCTCGTTGGGGCGATTCTTTGGAACCTATTGACCTGGTATAAGGGGTTGCCAACAAGCTCTTCGCACGCGCTCATCGGTTCAGTCCTGGGTGCGGCTTTTTTTTCAAGCGGGGATGGCTGGAAAAGCATCGAATGGCTGAACCTGCTCAATAAAGTGGTCATTCCGATGTTCACCTCCCCTATGATTGGATTTTTCGGCGGCTTTGCTCTGATGGCTCTGCTGTGCTGGATCTTTTTCCGGGTGCATTTGCATCGGCTGAATGTCGTGTTTAGCAAGATGCAGCTGCTTTCTTCCGGCTTCCTGGCGTACAGCCATGGCCATAACGATGCCCAGAAGTCGATGGGGATTATTGCGCTGGCGCTGATTACCTTTAGTCAGGTTTCCGATATCCGCCTGCCGGACTGGATGTTCCACTATGATAAGTCGGGTTTTCAGGTGCCGCTGTGGGTCATCGTATCCTGTGCGTCCATGATGGCTTTGGGTACGCTGTCTGGTGGTTGGAAGATTATTCATACCCTTGGCAACAAGATGATTAAGCTCCAGCCCATCTATGGTTTTGCCGCAGAGGCAACCGGTTCCGCGGTGATCATGACGGCCAGCCATTTTGGTATCCCTCTGAGTACCACGCAGGTGATTTCTTCGGGTATTATGGGGGTTGGCGCTACTAAGCGGTTGTCTGCGGTAAAATGGAGCGTGGTCGGCAACATTTTGTGGGCCTGGATCCTGACCATCCCGCTGACCTTCCTGTTCACCGGTCTGCTGGCCTCCATCTTCCGGGCGCTTCATTGGCTCTAAGCAAGCGAATCCAGTTATCCTCAATAAGGAACCCCTCTATGGAATTCTTCCACGCCATCCTCGAAATGGTGATGCACTTTATCCACACCGTCATCGTGAACATGGGTTATGCTGGTGTGGCGCTGCTCATGGCGATTGAGTCCGCCAATATCCCTTTGCCAAGTGAGTTTATTATGCCTTACGCCGGCTATCTGGTGCAGCAAGGCAAGATGAACTTCCACCTTGCCGCATTGGCCGGTGCAATTGGCTGTGTGCTGGGGTCGATTCCTTCCTACTGGCTGGGCTACTATGGTGGACATACCTTTTTGCTGAAGCACGGCAAATGGCTGTTACTGAGTGAGCATGACCTGATTACAGCGGAGAAATGGACCGCAAAATATGGCGATCTGGCTTTCTTCATCTGCCGGATGCTACCGGTGGTGCGGACGTTTATCTCCTTGCCTGCGGGAATTCTGAAGGCTCGCTTCTGGCCATTTGTGATTTATACGTTTATCGGCTCCTGGATTTGGAGTTACGGCCTGGTGTGGGTGGGCGTCAAATTTGGCGAGAACCTGGAGGCCTTCCGGGAGATTTGGCACAAGTTTGATTATGCCGTGATCGGGGTGCTGGTGCTGTTGGGAGTCTGGTATATCTGGCGGCATGTCAAACATATCAAAGCGGATCAGGATAAGCTGACGGCCCTGAAGCAGAAACCCGACTCTTGCTGTCAACAGGACGTGTCATAACGCTTTCTGTAGTGCTCTTATGGGCAAAGGCTGGGCGTGTCGCGAATAATTGCACGTCTGTTTGATGGTTGGCTGCTTGTGCCTCTGGCAGCGTGAGTTGCCTTTGTGTTGGTCCTTGAAATCCTTGTTTACAATGGGCTTCACCCAAGGCCCTTTTGAGGTTTGCTGATAAAACCATTTCGCCATTTATTCGTCATGCTGGAAATTGGGCCGTTATTGAGCAAGGAGGAGGTTGGTATGCCGGTTGTAATTGAAGCACTGATGGATGAACCGTTCCGTCAGGTTATCCGCGCAGACGGGCACGCTTTTTTCGCGGATGTCGACCGGGATAAGGGGGGACAAGCCACGGCCCCCAATCCGCATCATTTGTTGTTTGGCGCCTGGGGGGCCTGCACGGCAATGACGATTCAAATGTACGCACGGCGAAAAGGCTGGAAGCTGGAGAGTATAACTGTTTCCTTTGACGAAGTGCGTCAAACCGGTCAGCCGCCATTGATTTACAAGAAGATCCAAATCTCTGGCGACCTCACGCCGGAACAACAGCAAGCCTTGGAGCGGATTGCCGAGAAATGTCCGGTTAATCAGTTAATCACCGGGGAGAAGCGCATCGAACAGACATTTCTGTTTGGCTCAGCGCCCGCATCTGAAGCAATCGCCGGGAAGCAGAACGGCTGAAAGCCTCGGGCTATAACTCTGACTGCGTTGGCTCTTTGGCCTGGCTGGGTTTAATTTGCTCCGCTTCCTGGAGCATCTCGTATTCCTCAACGGATTGTCCCGTTACGAAGGCGCTGTCAATGTTATCGTCCAGGTCCTCCGTAAAGTTTTCGAGATCCTCGTCAAAAACGTCCAAGCTTTCTGAAAAGGCATCCTGAACGACCGGTCGGACCTCGTTGGATTCTGGCCAGGCGTCTTCATCTTCCCGGGCTCCTTCAACGCCCAGATAGGGGTTTTCCTCAAAGAGCAGGTCGCGTATGGCCGGATCCTCAATTTCATCCAGATCAATGCCTTCTTCGGATAACACATCTTCCAGATCAAAAGGGCCAGCGTACCCCCTGACGGGCGCTCCCTGGGGTTCCGTCAATGTTTTGCCTATGGCCACTTTCTCAGCCGGTCGATCAGTGCCTTCGACCCGGTGCTTGAAGTGGAGCATTTCTTCTTCCAGCATTGCTTGCGGGTGAACCAGAAGCTCTGCAATGGCTTCTCGAATAGGGCTTCCGGGGATTTCAAAGTGGATAGTGCAGGTGACTTCGGTGCGATTCGGGGCGGTTTCATCAAAACGGACGGTTCCGTTGACCTTCAAGTTGGGATGACCGTTTTCGTCCACCGTATGCCAGGACATGAGGCGATTACGCTCGTCGCTGTCAATGTGCGCTGTCCATTCCACGTCCCGACCTAACGGGGTTGTGATGATCCAGCGCCATCGATTGTCACCCACGGGAGAAACTTTTTTGACATGGTTCATAAAGCGCGGGAAATTTTCAAACTGGTGCCAGACTTCATAGCACTTTTTGGCAGAGGCATGTACTTTCACTGTATGCTGGATTCGGTCAACCATGATACGCCCCTTTCTTCCGCCTCAACGACAGGAGTGCCGTGAAACAGCGGCTCAGTTGTGGATAAAAACGGCTCTAGTATGGGGTTTACTTATCTTTGACAAGAGAATAACAAGCTGTGCAAGGCATTACAATTCCCCAACTGTCTAAAGCTACGAATTCAAGATGCTTTAGAACAGCATTGCCAGGATATTCGCCGAAACAATGACCTCTTGCTGAGCTTTTCTTTTCGGTGACGCTGTTGGTAACGTTAAAACTGGGTGCATGGGTATTGCAAGCAGGAATGTATAATGAAGATGACCAGGCTGAGCCAGCCCTGGCGGGTTGTTGGAAGGCTTTTCAAGATATTGGGAGTATCGTTCGGACCGCGTTGGCTTTTGAGCCTGGATGAGGCGAAGGATTTCAATTATGCAAAATACCTTGAACGACTTGCTGCTCTTTTTTGCAGGGACGTGGATCTCGTTGTTTTCGATTGTGGATCCGCTGATGGCGGCGCCGCTTTTCGTGACGCTGACGGAGGGGGAAACTCCAGCGCAGCGAGAAAAGCTGGCCCGGCGAGCCTCCAGCTATGCTTTTGCGATTCTGACGCTGTTTTTTGCCACGGGGAGTTTGATTCTGAACTTTTTCCAGATTTCCATTGATGCGCTCCGTATTGCGGGCGGATTGATGATTCTTTCTTCGGCCTACGGGATGTTTGGGCAGAAAGAAAGCCTGGGGCCGGATGAACAGCGGGAAGCTCGCGCCAAAGAGGATATTGCGTTTTCTCCGTTGGCAATGCCCATTTTGAGTGGTCCAGGGGCTATTGCGGTGATTATCGGGATGACGGCCAATGCGGGCGGTTTTGGGCTAAAGTACTTGTTAATTTTGCTGGCTATTTTTCTGGTTTGCGTCAGCAGCTATTGGATCATGCGGATTTCGGACACCATTATGCAAAAAATGGGCTCCACGATGGTGAAGTCTTTCACACGCATTATGGGGTTTATTTTGTTGTGTATTGGTGTGCAGTTCATTGTGAATGGTGTGATTCCAATTTTGGAGCAGGTTTTGAAATAAATGGATGCCCGCACAAAAGCGGGGTAGTGTGTAAAACTGGGAGTGGCGTTGTTCTGCCCGTTAGACTGGTCGCTTCAATGTAAAAAAAAGGCTCCCGTAAAGGAAGCCATGTTCATCACCTTTTTAGTTGAAACCTGTATGTTTTTATGCCGATTAACCTTGTAAAAACTTTTTAACGCTGGAAATAAGCCCGCCTCAATGCGAACCAAAACCCTCAGCGGCACTAAAAAGCGCCATCAAGTTGACAATACGGATAACCCACCAAAGTTCCAAAAAAAAGAACTTCTTACCGTAGCTTATTTTCTATGCTCAAGCCAATTTGTAAACCATTAATGTCAACCTTTTACAAAAGATCTTAGAGTGGTGCTATAAATATATATTTAATATTAAAATAAAATATTTTTGTGATACGCTTTGGAACGAAGAAACGGCTTTATCCTAAATGTACTGAAAAATCAAGAGTCTTGATGACTGAAAAACAGGTAGAATCAAGGCTTCCACTCTTTGTGAATTTTTATTATGCTTAATGAAGAAAGATGAAGTTGCCTGCAAGGCGCTCCCCAAATCAGTTTGTTGCTGTTAAAAGGAAAAGCTGGAAAAGAGATGAAACCGTTTCTGAAGTGGGCCGGTAACAAGTACGGAATCATTGAGCGGATCAAAGCGGTCCTTCCTTCGGGAAATCGCTTGTTGGAACCCTTTGCCGGATCCTCGGCGGTTTTTTTGAATACCAGCTTTGAGCAGGCCGTCCTGAATGATATTAATAGCGATTTAATCAACCTTTATCGCTACCTGAAACGTGACGGTGAGAAATTTATCGGCTATTGCAGTACGTTTTTTGTGCCGGAAACCAACAATGCGGAAACGTACTATCAACTCCGGAAGATCTTCAATACGACGGGCGATGAGCGGCTCCGGGCAGCGTTGTTCCTGTATTTCAATCGTCATGGCTACAATGGCTTGTGCCGATACAATACCAAAGGGGAGTTTAATGTTCCTTTTGGCAAGTATGCCAAACCCTATTTCCCGGAAAAGGAAATGCACGCATTCCACCGGAAGATCCAGATAGCGGAATTGCTCAATCAGGACTTTTTAAGTGTGATGGAATCCGCCCAGCCTGGGGATGTGGTCTATTGCGATCCGCCCTATGTGCCGTTGACGGAAACGTCCAACTTCACCGCATACAGCAGCGGCGGCTTTGGGCATAAAGAGCAGCAACAGCTGGCGGATATGGCCAAGCATCTATCTCGCAGAGGGGTGCATGTGGTCATCTCCAACCATGATACGGTTTTCACTCAAACTGCCTACGAATCCGCAAGGATTGTGTCCTTCAAGGTTCGCCGCTTTATTAGCTGCAAGGGAGATGCGCGCGGCGAAGCCAACGAAATGCTGGCCCTTTTTGGTTAAATTCCGCTTATTAATAGATCCATACCCAACCGGGTGTCGTTTGGGTCTGGTGGCATCCCCACTTGGTTAATTGTTTTTACCGCTGAATTTTTATCTACTAGTGATTAGTCGAGCGAAAATAGGGATGTGGTTTTTATTGACCAAACGGAATGAGTGACTTGGAGGAGAGCGGGATGAAATACTGGGGAACCCTTTTGGTTGCGGGCGCTTTGGTGTTAAGCGCGTCGGGGGCTTTTGCCGAACCGCAAACAGCAGCGCTGAATGTGGCAATGCCTTTACCAGTTCCGGAAGAGGGACAGCCTTTGTTGGCTGGCAATCGACATGCCATCCCTGGACCGAGCCAAAAGTTCATGAACCAACTGAACGAGGAAAAGGCCAAACTGTCCGTTGATATGGACCAAACTTGCGAAAAGTTGGAAGCTAAAATTTTTGAATTGAAAAAAGCGTCCTTGACTACAAAAGGTGTCAAGAATCACTTCATGCTGAATCGTAAAATCAGCAAACTGGAAGGACAGCGGGCGGCCATTGCCAAAATGCAAAACAAGGTGGCCAAGACAATGGATGGCAGCCTGAACGGCACCAAGCGCGATTGGAGCAAGCTGAAAACAAATATCGACAAGCAGATGAGCGCGCTCCAATAGCCTCAATCATGCTTGAGTCTTTATCCTGGCGCGGTTTTTGGCCGCGCCAGGATTTTGGCGCGATGGTTACGCTGACTGGGAGTTGGGTTCAGATTCACCACGCCGGGTCGGCCTGACGGGAACCGGTTTGATCTCACGCAGGGGAACGAAGCGGCCTTGGTCTGGATCATATGCGTGGACTTCTTCCGTCTTGATGTGGTATACCCAGCCGTGGAGCCTCAATTCGCCCTTGGCCAACTTGGCCGCCACCGCTGGGTGATTCGCCAAATGCTGCAATTGGGTCAAAACGTTTTCTTCTATAGTGGCAGTCAGCAGGGCATCGTCCCGGAGGTCATTGTGATTTTCTTTGATGATGCGCTGGGTTGTTTCCGCATGCTTTAGCCATTTGCGGACAGCCGGCAGATCTTTAAGATGCTCCGGTTCCAATAGTGCGCTCATGGCCCCGCATTGAGAGTGCCCGCAGACAACGACATCTTTAACTCCTAATGCACTGATGGCGTATTCGATGGAGGCTGTTTCTCCACTGGGAGCAGGTCCATAGGGCGGAATGATGTTTCCGGCGTTCCGGATGATGAATAATTCTCCAGGATCGCTTTGTGTGAGCAAGTTGGGATCGATCCGGGAATCAGAACAGGTAATAAATAGTGTTTTAGGGCTCTGTCCCAGGGAAAGTTTTTCGAACAGGGTGCGCTGAACTGGAAAAACTTTCGACTGAAAATGACGAATGCCTTCTGTCAGTGCTTTCAACCAAGGCGCTTCGTCTGCTTTATGTTCATTCTGATTGTCTGATGCTCCAAATCGAGGAGCAGTGTGACGTACAAAGACATCAGAGCGTGGTTGTCTCGGCTCTGGAATTGAAATTGGTTGCCGTGTGAGGGATTGGGGGGAATGACCAACTTGTCGAAAAGAGAATGCGTCCAGCATGATCTCTGATTCCGTACTTTTGAGGCTGCTCATGATAGCACAAGCCTTCTGTCAGATGGAGATGGGTCCGTGCTAAAATAACCCGCATAGGCAGATTAGGGAAAGGATTTGCGCATGTCAATTTCCAGACGGTTTGCTGGTGGAACGTCACAACGGGGACTCAGTAATGCGGCCATCGTGTTGATCGTGGTGGTTGCCCTATTGGTGATCGGCGGGTTTTCAATGGTTGGCACATATAACGGCCTGGTGGATAAGGAAACACGGGTTGAACAATTGGCCAGCAACATTGATTCTCAACAAAAGCGCCGGGCTGACCTGATTCCCAATTTGGTGGAAACGGTCAAGGGGTATGCCAAACACGAAAGCAGTGTTTTTTCGGAAATTGCCCAGGCGCGTAGCCGGTTGCTGGCGGCCGATGTCAATCGCAATCCTAGGGAAGCGGCTGCCGCAAACGCCGGATTTAATAGCGCATTGGGCAGACTGTTGGCGCTGGCTGAAAACTATCCGCAACTCAAGGCGGATCAAAACTTTATTCGCTTGCAGGATGAATTGACCGGCACCGAAAACCGGATTAACTTTGCCCGGATTCAATATAACGAGGCTGTTCAAGACTATAATGCGGCCGTTCGTCGCTTTCCCACCAATATTGTGGCTGGAATAACCGGCTTTGAGAAAAAAGCATTTTTTGAAGCGACGGAAGCCGAGAAGGCCACGCCTCAGGTTAAGTTTTGAGCGCGACTTTCATGAGGCTGCTGTCGCGGAATCCATGGTGTTGGGCTGGCTGCCGTCAGGCGTTGCCGGTGCTGTTGGGTTGCTGGTTATTTCTGTTTTCAATCAGCGCGCCTGTTGGTTTTGCTGTGGAAGGCCAGACGCCGCCTGCAACGGAGATTACCCGCCCCGTTGTAGTGAATGATGTCCCTCCAAGACCGGAAGGGTTGAATATTTATGTGAATGATTATGCTGGCCTCTTGACGCCTGAGGATAAAAAACGTCTGAAAGAGCGTCTCCAGGCGTTGGATGAGTCAGGTATCGCGCAAGTTTCCGTTTTGATTCTGCCGGATACGGACCGAGATTTATCGGAGTTTGCGCCGGTCATTATGAATCGGTGGGATATTCAGCACTATAAGAAGAAAGATGGCCTGCTGGTCCTGGTGAATGCCCATCGCGTGAAGAATAATCTTCCCGGCAATCGGATTTTTGTGGGGACTGGGTATGCCCTAGAATCCATGCTGCCGGATGC
>DATNQC010000128.1:0-3167 GCA_036702885.1 Oculatellaceae cyanobacterium
GATCATATCTCGAACACCCCCCGACAAATCCTGCTATATGAAGCATTGGGCGAAAAAATCCCGGAGTTTGCCCATGTCGGTATGATTCTGGCCCCGGATCGGACCAAGCTGTCCAAGCGGCACGGCGCGGTTGCCGTTTCCGACTACATCAAGCAAGGCTATCTGCCGGAAGCCTTCTGCAACTTCCTCGCACTGCTCGGCTGGTCTCCGCCGGATGGCGAAGAAATTGGTACCCTGGAACACTTTGCAAGCCAGTTTGAGCTGTATCGGATTACCCAAAGTCCGGCCGTCTTTGAAAAAGACAAGTTGAACTTCATCAACGGCAAGCTGATTCGCAGTCTTCCGCTGGATAAACTGCTGACTTTGGCGCGTCCATACCTGCATGATTTCGACCTGAGCCAGTATTCCGAAGAGAAACTCCAACTCATGCTGGAAGCAGTCCGCGAGCCCATCACCGTGCTGAGCGAATTGCCGGATCATGTGAATTACTTCTTCGGTCAGTCTGTCATTCTGGATGCCCAATTGGTTGGCGAAGTGTTGACAGGTCCAGAACCCACCCAGGTTCTGGAGCGGTTCAAGGCGGAGTTCCTGGCCAACACCAGCTTTGATTCTCCGGAAAGCATCGCAGACGCATTGAAAGCATTTACCAATAGTCTGAAGCCCATCAAAACCAAAACCGTGATGTGGAGCATTCGGGCGGCTGTAACGGGACGCACCCACGGCGCCGATTTATCGAAGACGCTCTACATTCTTGGCAAGGATGTGGTTTTGCATCGGGTCAACACGGCAATCACACTTACAACTGGCACACCCGCCTAGAGCGAATCGGCTCATGCACTGCCTGGTAGGGGGCATTGGCGTTTTGCCTATAGCTTGTGTGTTCCCGACAGACGCTTCTGGCTTGGAGCACTCTTTGCAGCGCGCCAAAAGAAAATTCGGACTGTAAAATAGCCTGAATGCAAGCACTCTTCAGGCTGTACACAATCTAGCTTCTGCCAGTGCCGTAATTTAACGCACACCCAACGGGACTTTAGCGACAGCCAGCGTGATAATTTCCATTTGCTCCGGATGGGCCAGGCTTTGGCGTAGCGCGCGGGTGGCTTCATAAAGCGTGGCACCCGTTGTGGTGATGTCATCCACCACAACAATCACCTCATGTCCACGGAGTCCCCGTTTATGCACCTGAAGACTGTCTGCAATATTGGCAAAACGGGCGCGTTTGTCGTTCAGGGTGTGCTGCGGTTCCACCCGCCGTTGCCAAAGCAGCATGCCAGGGCGAAAATCATAGCCAAAATGCCGTGCAAAGCGACGCGCAAAGTCTTCCACCCGACTCTCGCCCATCCGGTGTGGGGGAATGGTGAGTACTAGAACGTTTTCCGGGTGGATAGCCTGCCGCGCCTGCCGGGACAGTCCTTCCCAATATTGAATTAATAGGCCAGCCAATTGGGCCTCCAGCCCCTCCTGCCCATAGAACTTATGGCCATACAGCAGCTTTTTGACTTCCGGATTGAAGTGCGTTGCCGCATGGCAAACAAAGGTCGGCAAATCCACAACGGGCTTGGGATGACGCAAACCCAACACATCTTGACATCTGGAACAGAACTGGAGCGTATTCTCCGGCAATCTGGCTTCACAGTGCAGACAAACCGGGCTTTTTAAGGCAGTTTTAACCTTCTCTAGCAATGTTCCCAGTTTCATGGCCTTGCAAACCTCAACACCTTCACCTGAGCTTCCTTATACCACTTCAATCACTAAAGGAAATAGCCAACCTGCAAAATTTCCAAAATTCAATACGCTTAGGCCACAGGTATGAAGGAACGCACTGTGAACCTCCCAATACTGGACAGTCTGTTTTCCTGCAACCACGCCGGCACGCCTGTCCATGAAGGCAAGTGCTATTGCCCGGATTGCGGTTGCGGCCTGATTTACCGTTGGGTGGTTCTGCGCTGCCGGGAGTGCAACACCAGGCGGGCAAGTCGCTATCGGTTCCGGAAAATCGTTCCGGTTCAGCGCTGTTGCGCTTTGTGCGGTGAACGAGAAGTCTTTCTGGAAACCCTGGAAAATCCGGCCTACTTTCAACTGAACCATGCCCGATTGGCCATAGTCTACGAAGAACGCCCGCCTTTCCATTTGGGCAACTGGCTGCGCTACCTGATGGGCGAACCGTTGGCGGATTATGCAATAGCCGCCTACAGCTGGACTTTAGCCTGGGTGGAAAACCAGCTCAATACACCCACTGCCAGACAGCCTGCACTCGCGTTTCTGCCTCTTAAATCAACGCTATAGCCCACTAGCGCTTTCAAAAAGCGCTTTTTTATTACCCGAAGGTCTTGAACGTCATATCAATATTCTTGTCGATGACCTTCTGCACCGCTTCAATTTCCGTCTGTACGGACTGCTGCTGGCTATCGACCCGTCTGAGTTGAAGCTCCAGGGATTTATCCAAGCCTTGCAAAGCGTTAATTCGCAACTGGATTTGCACCGCTTCGTCAGAATCAGGCTCCAGGTTGCTGACAATGGTGAACAACTGGTTGGTCACGTTGGCAAGCTGCATCCGCGACTGGTTAATTTGCTGCCCCGTCAGCTCCAAATCGCTTTTACGGGCAGTCAATGCTAAAAATCGTGCCTGACTTGCAGCGAGACCCACGTGCCTCTTCCTTACAGTGACATTCGTGCCGAAGTACCGTTATCCCGTTGCGGTATCGGCTTTTTCAGCCTCGAACTTTAGCTTTGTAAAGATTTGGTAATATTTTTAGAACAACCAAATCAACACCAGACGTTGGCCCGCTCAACAGCACCTATTGGAAGACAGCCCCGCTTCCCACCCCAGCCACGCCGACCCCATTGAGCCGTCAAACGACTGTGCTAAGCTGATACTCTGTTCCGTTAATCCCCTTAAGCCATGAGTCTTGAAGTCGAAGTGCGGAAGCGCCGCACGTTTGCCATTATTTCCCACCCGGACGCCGGGAAAACCACCCTCACGGAAAAGTTGCTGCTCTATGGCGGGGCCGTCACACTGGCCGGTTCCGTTGCGGCCAAAAAGCAGCAACGCCAGGCCACTTCCGACTGGATGGCGCTGGAACGTCAGCGGGGGATTTCCATCACCTCCACCGTGCTCAACTTTGAATTTAACGGCAAACACGTCAACCTGCTGGACACCCCTGGTC
>DATNQC010000131.1:0-9594 GCA_036702885.1 Oculatellaceae cyanobacterium
GGCATATTCCACTATGTCCCAGCTTGGCTTCATGGTGGCCGCAATGGGCGTGGGCGCCTTTACCGCCGGTTTGTTCCACCTGTTCACGCACGCATTCTTCAAAGCAATGCTCTTCCTTTGCTCTGGTAGCGTGATTCACGCCTGCGAAGATGAGCAAGACATGCGGCAAATGGGTGGTCTGGCGAAAAAACTGCCGGTTACCCATATCACATATCTCATTGGAACTGTCGCTATTTCCGGCTTACTGTATACCAGTGGCTTCTGGTCCAAGGATGAAATTCTGGCCGGAGCAAAAGAATACTCGCCGTTCATCTACTGGAGCCTCTTTATCACAGCCGGTATGACAGCGTTCTACATGTTCCGGACGTACTTCCTGACATTCTGGGGTGAATATCGCGGTAAAGCGCATGTTCATCATGAAGATCCGGTGATGACCACACCGCTGGTCGTGCTGGCGGTGCCGTCCCTCTTTATTGGTCTGCTGATGGCCGGCCTCCAGGGGAACAACTTACTGCCCGCCTTTGGGGAGTACATTCACTACGGACACGCCCATGAAGCACACCATACCTTCATGCAGGCCGTCCTGTCTCCCATCGGTATCCAGTCCACACTGATCGGCTTGGCTGGTCTTGCGTTGGCATATTTCTTCTACGTGGTATCTCCAGCCACCCCCGAAAAAATCAAGACCCTCTTTGCACCTCTGTTTACCTTGTTCTCCAAAAAATGGTACTTCGACGATATGTACCAAAACTTTGTGGATAAGGTATACATGGCCTTTGCAGAGGGTTCTGCGGCATTTGACCGGGGTGGCATTGACGGGCTGGTGAACTGGACCGGCAAAACCGTTGTAGGCGCCGGTTATGGCTTGCGACAAATGCAGTCTGGACAGGTGCAAACCTATATCGCCATCCTGTTCTTCTCGCTTGTCGTGTTGTCCCTCTTGCTGTTCTACTGGCTGATGTAAAGGAGCCTTTGATCGTGAACTTTTTTGTTGAGCATTACTTATCGGTCCTGGTTTTCCTCCCCATCATCCTGGCTTTGCTCGTTCTGTGCATTCCGGAAACCGGGGATGGCAAGCGGCTGCATCAGTTTGGTATTGCGGGGACCGTTGTTTTATTTCTGTACTCAGCCTTGGCTTGGAATGGCATGATTGTGCCGAAAGCGGAAACCCTCCCCTGGATTCCGCAACTCGGAATTTCCTTTTCCCTTGGGGCTGACGGGCTGAGCATGACGCTGGTCTTCCTGACCACTTTCTTGTTGTTGATGGCAACGGTAGCCAGCTATACGTCCATCCACAAGCGCCTCAAATTGTACTATTCCATGCTGTTCATCCTGACAACCGCTGTACTGGGCGTCTTCCTGGCTCGGGATATGTTCTTGTTCTTCCTCTTCTGGGAACTTGAACTGATCCCGATGTACCTGCTGATCGCCATCTGGGGCGGTCCTCGTCGGGATTACGCCGCCATGAAGTTCGTACTGTACACCCTGTTCGGTTCGGTCTTCCTGGTTGCCGGGATGCTGGCGCTTTACTTCCATGCTCGTTCACTGCCTGGCGTGGATACCAGCATGCTCTTCCACTTCAACACACTGCAGTCTTCCATTGCGGCTGGCTTACCCTTGGCAAGCCAGGTATTGATTTTCACCGCCCTCTTTATCACCTTTGCGGTCAAACTACCAGTGGTTCCAGTGCATACCTGGTTGCCGGATGCGCACGTTGAAGCACCGACCCCCATCAGTATGCTGCTGGCTGGTATTCTGCTGAAGATGGGTTCTTACGGGATGTTGCGCTTCGGCTTTGAGTTCCTGCCTGAAGCCGCTAAAGTGGCTGCACCGTATATTGGTTTACTTGCCGTGATTAACATTGTGTACACAGCGGGTGTTGCCCTGGTTCAAAAGGACCTCAAAAAGTTGATCGCTTACAGTAGCGTGTCCCACATGGGCTTTGTCCTGCTGGGCCTTGCCGCGTTGAATGCGATGGGCTTTAACGGAGCCGTGTTTGTGATGTTTGCGCACGGTCTGGTCAGTGCTGCGCTCTTTATGTGCGTGGGAACGCTCTACAATCGGACCCACTCGCGCCTCATCGCTGATTACGGCGGCTTTGGTTCCCAAACCCCGATTATCTTCTACTTCTTTATGTTTATGTCCCTGGCAAGCCTTGGTTTGCCGCTGCTAATCAGCTTTGCCAGTGAGACGATGGTGTTCTACGGGGCTTTCGTTTCCCAATCCTTCTCCGAAATTAACCTCTTTGGCACCGTTTTACCCTGGTCCATTCAAGGCATTACCTTTGTATCCGGGCTTGGCGTGATTATTGGCGCTGCCTACCTGCTGTGGATGCTGAAACGGGTCTTCTTTGGTCCACTGCAAGAGCGTTGGCGGAGTCTGCCAGATGCCAGCACCAGTGAAGTGTTTGTGCTGGCCACGCTGGCGCTGTTGGTGTTTGCCTATGGGGTTAGTCCCAAGTGGATTACTCGGCACTTTGAGCCAAATGTCACGGCCATTGCCGAACGGTATGAACAATTGAAAGCGCCGACGTCGGCTCAACGGGCGTCTGATGCGCTGTTGACCTCTCGCGCGACAGGAGCGAACAAATAATGAGTAAGACGACTTCCCGGAAAAGCGGGACTGGTAAGTTTCAGGTGGAATGGGTCCTCGGCCTGACCGTTCTGGTGATGTTCGCCTTGCTGGGCTGGCTGATGTTGAACCCTGCGGCGCTTGCCAGTTCCGGCTGGATGAAATTTGTCCGTGATTACAATCTGATGTACCTGGGGCCGGAAACACTGCTTTCCGTGGTGATTTTGGCCTGTACGTTACTGGTGTCGTTTGGTCAGACCAAGGAAGACCATGAAAAGAACTGGCTGCTTGCAACCCTAGGGTGCACCTTCACGTTGGCCGTTCTGGGTTTGCATTACTTCCTGTTGTATGCCAACCCCACTGTCGTTCAAAGTCATCTGGTATTTGCCGGTCTGTTGAATGCGGACCTGCTGAGCCTGGTGTCCCGCATCCTGATGGTTGCTGGTACGCTGCTCGTTCTGTTGTTCTCCCGGGTGTTTTTCACCCAGAAAACAGAAGTGCCTGGGGAGTTTTACATCCTGCTCCTGAGCGCACTACTGGGTGGTATGTTCCTCAGTATGGCCAATGACCTGATTATGGTCTTTGTGGCCTTGGAAACACTGAGTATTGCTTCTTACATTATGGTGGCTTACCTTCGCGGCAATGTTTTCAGCGCCGAAGCAGGGCTGAAATACCTGCTGTACGGTAGCATGGCAACCGCTGCGCTGCTGTTTGGTCTGTCCATTCTGTACGGGTTGACGGGTGCTGTTTCTTTCCCGCTCATCGCCAATGCATTGGCTACCGTGCAGAAGGTCGATCCGCTGGTATTGGCCATCATGACCGTGATGATTGTCGGCGGGGTGAGCTTCAAATTGTCCGCAGCACCTTTCCATATGTGGGCCCCCGATACCTATGAAGGTGCGCCTAGCCCCGTCGTCGCCTTTTTGTCCGTTGTATCCAAAATTGCCGCTTTCACCTTCGCCATTCGCTTTTTCTATCTATTGCTCGGTCCGATGACCGGCTGGGTGGAATTGCTATCCGTGTTGGCGGTGGTTTCCATGTTGTTGGGCAACGTGGTTGCCTTGACACAAAAGAACATCAAGCGGCTGCTGGCTTACAGCACGGTGGCTCATGTTGGTTATCTGCTGCTGGGTCTGGTCGTTTTGACGCAAGACGGACTGGCCAGTCTCTTCTACTATCTGATGACCTACCTGTTTATGAACTTGGGCGCCTTTGCTGTTGTGACCCACTTTGAAAACAAAACCGGTTCCGTCACGATTGCCAATTATGCGGGCCTTATCCGTAAGCGTCCCTGGTTGACTCTGGTGTTTAGCGTTATGTTGCTGTCTCTGGCTGGAATCCCGATTACTGCCGGGTTCTTCGGGAAGTTCTTCCTGTTCCAGTCCGTTGCAAATGCAGGCAGTCAGCACTTGTGGCTGGTGGTTATTGCGCTCCTCGCCAGCACCATTTCGCTGTACTACTATCTAAACATCATTCGACTGATGGTCATTGCAGAACCGTCTGAAACCGTTGAGGCGCTCCCTGGACAGTCCGCTGCGGCCCCGCTGCCTGCGTTCAGTATGGCGGTTTGTCTGGTGGCAACGCTAGCACTAGGGCTCTTTGCGGGTCCGGTGATGGACTTGTCCCGTCAAGCAGTTGCTCAAATGGCACAACCGACGGTGACAGCCACCAAGCTCATGCCCAAGCAAATCTCTATGGCGCAACAGCCATAGGAATCAAGCAAAAAGTAAAACACCGGGAAAATTTCCCGGTGTTTTACTTTTATCCAAGCGTTGGAGCCAGAATTTCCGCCTGTCTGCACCATTCGGCCAACTGGCGCTGACTCCGCTCTACATATAACTTATTTCGCGCTTTTTTATCTTTGCGCTTAAAGGAACCGGGCGGTAATTCCGGTAGAATCCCCCAATTACTGTTAATCGGCTGAAATGATTGTCCAGCTGCTTCTGGACGGGTGATATAGTGCGTCAATGCCCCTAGCATCGTCTCTTTGGGCAGCGTCAGGGGGGCAAGCCCTCTAACAAACCGTGCCATATTCAATGCAGCCAGCAAGCCGGTGGCAATGGATTCGGTATAGCCTTCCGTTCCGGTGAGTTGTCCTGCAAAAAACACATTCGGCTTTTTCCGCAGTTGCAAGGTGGGTTGCAGGACTTCCGGACTATGGATAAAAGTATTCCGGTGCATCACGCCATAGCGGACGACTTCCGCATTCTCCAGCCCTGGAATGCGATGGATCATCTCCTTCTGGACGCCCCATTTCAGGTTGGTCTGGAAGCCCACCAGGTTGTAGAGCGTCCCTTCGGCGTTATCCTGCCGTAACTGGACGACCGCATACGGGCGTGTTCCGGTGTGTGGGTTGATAAGTCCAACCGGTTTCATCGGGCCGAAGCGAGGGGTCTGCTCACCACGAGCGGCCAATACTTCAATTGGCAGACAGCTTTCAAAGTAGCAGGCCGACTCTTTCTCAAAAGACTTGAGTTCGGTTTTCTCGCCTTCCAGAATCAACCGAATCAAAGCGTCATAATCCTCTTTTTCCAAGGGGCAGTTGATATAACTCCCAACTTGCTCCGTGGTTTCCCCTTTACTGTAGCGATCCTGGTAAAAGGCGATGTCAAAATTAATCGAATCCTTGGTAATAATCGGAGCCGCAGCGTCAAAAAAGTAGAGTTGATCGCGCTCCAGCAAGCGAGAGATGCTTTGGGCCAGGCCTTCCGAAGTCAATGGGCCCGTTGCTACCAACACCGTATCCGCATCCAACGGAAGCTCCGTGACATCCTGGGCAATGCATTCAACGTTCGGATAACGCCGAATCGCTTCCGTCACACGCCGGGCAAAACCTTCCCGATCCACAGCCAGCGCTTTACCCGCCGGAATTGCCACCTGACGGGCGATTTTCAACAGCTCGCAATCGAGAGCAGCTAGCTCATCCTTCAACAGGCCGCTGGCACTGACATCCTCACCCAGGTTTTGAGATCCCAGGCTATTACTACAGACGATTTCCGCAAAATCCGTACTGTGATGCGCGGGTGATTTCTGCAGGGGCTTCATATCATAGAGCCGGACCTTGAAGCCGCGTTTCGCCAATTGCAACGCTGCTTCCGAACCCGCCAAGCCGGCGCCGATAATTTCAATTTTAGGATTCTGAAGCGGCAGGCTCATCTGCTGTTTCCTTTTGAATGGTTACATTTTATCTCGATTCAAGAACAATCTTTTATCACAAATATATTTAAGATATATAAAACACACTCCAGTCGGATATCTTTCATCTTACTCTTTGGGGGAGGTCTAGAATTGCCGGAGATACGGCACGCAATCCAACCCTTTTAATTGTTTTTATTTAATTAAGATTGTCTATCGAGTAAGTATTCTTTGCGACCGGAAGCCGGAAGGGCTCCGATTCACCAAGTGTATCAAAAGCACTTGCTTTCGGTTAGCAGGGGTTTGAGGTAGAGGAGAAACATCAGATGGGGTTTGCAGCTAGTCAGGCTCGATACCTGATGCTGACTGCCAGAAAGAGCGATCTGGAGCTCCAAGGGCAGTTCATCAACCAGGCTCGTATGCAACTCGCTCAGATTACCGGGCAGTTGTTCACCATCAGCGCGAATCTGAGCCCAGATTCCCCTGGAACCATGCAATTACAGGCACGGATTGCAGCGATTCAGGCAGTGGACAAGTCCCTGGAATTGCAGCTACGGCAAGTTGATACGCAGCGGGATGCGGTTCAAACGGAAATTGACGCCGTTCGTAAGGTGATCGGTAAAAACATCGAATCCACCTTCAAAACGTTCGGCTAAGCGCTTTCGGTCAGGTTACCATTAGCAACCCCGTTTTGATTGTCGGCCAGTACGAGCCGACTATAGGTGTTTGCGCGCATTGATAAAGAGAGCACCCGCGTTGGTCAGCGTTTGGCTGTATTGCGACTCAGCTCCGTTTCAAAATAAGCAATGGTCTTTTTCAGCCCCGTTTCCAAAGGAATCGTCGGCTCCCAACCCAGCTTCTGCTTTGCCAGGGTAATATCCGGCCTGCGCTGCGTCGGGTCATCCGGCGGCAATGGCAAACGCTCAATTTTGGAAGAGGAACCAGTCAATTCAATCACTTTTTCAGCAAGTTCCATAATGGTGAACTCTCCTGGATTACCCAGGTTCACTGGTCCCGTAAAGCCGTCTTCCGTCTGCTCCATCAGTTTGAGGAACCCATCAACCAGATCATCCACGTAGCAGAAGGATCGGGTCTGCCGTCCTTCCCCGTAAACGGTAATCGGCTTGTTCTGAAGAGCCTGCACAATGAAGTTGCTGACCACGCGGCCATCGTTAATCGCCATCCGCGGCCCATAAGTATTGAAAATCCGGGCAATTTTCACTTGTAAGCCATGCTGCCGGTGATAATCCATACACAGGGTTTCGGCAATCCGCTTGCCTTCATCGTAACAACTCCGGATGCCAACCGGGTTGACGTGTCCCCAGTAGCTTTCTGTCTGAGGGTGCTGCTCCGGATCCCCATAGACCTCTGACGTAGACGCCTGGAAGATTTTGGCTTTGGTTCGCTTTGCCAGCCCCAGCATGTTGATCATCCCCATAACGTTGGTTTTGACCGTTTTCACCGGGTTGTACTGATAATGCACCGGAGAAGCGGGACAAGCCAGGTTGTAAATCTCGTCCACCTCTACCAGAATCGGCTGAATCACATCATGGCGAATGACTTCCAAGTACTTGTTATCCAAGAGGTGCCGGATATTACCTTTACTCCCCGTAAAGAAGTTATCCAGGCAAATCACTTCATGACCTTGATTTAGCAACCGTTCCACCAGATGGGAGCCAATAAAGCCCGCACCACCCGTTACCAGGATTCTTTTCATACGCCAGCTCGCTCTTTCCCCGTTTCCGCATCATCTTCCTGCGAGACAGGCGTTTCGACCTGCGGACGGCCCACGCAGAAATACTCAAAGCCGCGGCGCCCCATCCGATCCGCTTCATACTGATTACGGCCATCAAAGATCACGGCGCGACGCATCAGCTTTTTCATCTTCTCAAAATCGGGACGTCGGAATTCGTTCCATTCGGTAAGCAACAGCAAGGCATCCACATCCTGCAAGGCGTCATACGCCGTCTCACAATAGGTAATGCGATCCCCAAACAAGCCACGCGCGGTCTGCATCGCCTTGGGATCAAATGCTTTAATGATTGCTCCGCGCTCCAGCAAAGCCTCAATCACGGTACGACTGGGTGCTTCACGCATATCATCCGTGCGCGGTTTAAAGGCCAGCCCCCAAATCCCGAACGCCTTGCCTTTCAAGTCACCGTCAAAGTAGCGAAGCACTTTCTCGATAAACTCAAGCCGCTGCTGATCGTTCTTTTGATCCACCGCTTCCAGAATCCGCATGACGTTGCCATGCTCCTGACCGGTTTTAATCAGCGCCTTTACATCCTTGGGGAAGCAGGAGCCGCCATAACCCAGCCCCGGAAACAGAAATTGAGAACCGATCCGCTTATCCGTCGCAATGCCGGTACGCACCATGGAGATATCAGCGCCCACCTTTTCGCATAAGCTGCTCATTTCGTTGATAAATGAGATCTTGGTTGCCAAAAACGCATTGGCCGCATACTTTGTCATCTCCGCAGAGCGGATGTCCATGTTAATAATCGGGTTTCCCGTCCGCAGGAACGGGGAGTAAAGCTCCCGCATAATATCGAAGGCACGTTGGTTATCCGCGCCAATGACCACGCGGTCCGGCTTGAGGAAATCATCCACAGCAGCGCCCTGCTTCAGGAATTCTGGGTTGGAGACAACCGAAAACTCATGCGGCGTATTTTCCGCCACCACCACACGCACCTGATCCGCCGTCCCCACCGGCACCGTGCTTTTGGTCACGATGACACGGTAGCCATCCATGTTCTGTGCAATCTGCTTCGCCACTTCGAACACGGCGGTCAAATCCGCAGAACCGTCGCTTTTTTCAGGGGTTCCAACCGCAATAATGCAGATCAATGAATTGCGAACCGCTTCACCCAGGTCCGTCGTAAAGGATAGACGCCCTTCTTTGGTGTTAGAGCGAATCAATTCCTCCAGGCCGGGCTCGTAAATGGGAACTTGTCCTTGCCGCAGGGTTTCAATTTTGGCGGGATTATTGTCCACGCAAATCACGTCGTTACCCATTTCGGCCAAACAGGTGCCAGCGACTAAACCAACATATCCGGTGCCGATTACACAAACTTTCACGGCTCTTATCTCCAGTCGATAAACGGGGAGGGGGTTTTCCTCTGATTGTACCCCAATCCATGCAAAAGCGCTTACCCCAAGCCAAAGCGGAAAAGCGACTGGTCAGCGGAAGCTCCCTTGCTGGCTGCCCCATAATCGGCATGACACCTTCAAGTCAACCCACCATTTAAGAACCGAAGGAACAGTTCGATAAATACATACAATCCCTCCTATTGAAGAGGTCTGCATCATATCGCATGTGCGGGAAGACCAAACCAGGCTTTACCTTGGCCGAACTCCTGATTGCCCTGACAATCCTTGGCGTCATCGCCACGTTCACGATTCCCAAAGTTCTGTTCAGCCAGCAAAACGGCAAGTGGAACGCTGCCGCCAAGGAAGCTGCCGCAGCCATTTCCGAGGCGTACAGCGCGTACAAACTGGAACATACACCCGACGAAAACACCAGTTCGGCAGATCTAGCCCAATACTTCAACTATGTCCGGTTGGAAACGGGCGCTTATGAGGTTGACCATGTCACCGGGCAAAACAGTCTGGATTGCGCGACCGCTGTCCCAGGCTGCCTGATGCTGCACAACGGAGGTGTTCTATTCCCCGGTGGTAGTCGCTTCGGGGGTACAAACCCCACCAATTACATTCACTTCCACTTCGATCCAGACGGTCAGTACAGTGGCAGCCCCACCGGGCCAGGCAAGGCCATTTCCATTCTGCTGTATTATAACGGCCGGGTCTGCACGGCGGCAGAGCGACAATCGGGAGATAAAACCACCATTGGCGGTACGGAATACGACTGGGGACCTGACACCCCGGCAG
>DATNQC010000189.1:0-2333 GCA_036702885.1 Oculatellaceae cyanobacterium
GCTTCTCCCTGACCAATATAATGCTTGCCATCCTGTTCGTAATGCAATTCTACAATCACATTCGTTACGTTCCGGTGCGAATGCCGGGAAATCGTAAACGTGAACTCGTAAGGAATTTCAATGGTATGGAATTGGAGTTTCACCGCAAACCTCCCGTCACTTGCGCAGAACGGAGCTCCAAAGCATCCAGCAGACCTTCCACTCCGTAGCGAACCGGATCGGTTGCGGGCAAACCGGTTTCATCCTGAAGCCGCTCCAGATAAAGCCGCGCATCCGCTTCCGGCAACATGGACGTATTGACCGCAATGCCTGCCACCTTTGCACGGGGCTTTTCCTGCGAACGCGCCCAGCTTGCAGCAGCCTCATACATGGCAATGGTTTCGCTGATAGTCGGCAGCGAAACCTGGGAATAATTCCGGACGGCCTGCGTTCCCGCCTTGTGGCAAAGCACCATCGCATCCGGATCCGAACCATGCAAAAGAGAAAGCGTCACTCCGGAATAAGCAGGATGCTGCAAGGCCCCCTGTCCTTCCACAAAAATCACACCCGGTTTCCCCAACGCCTGCTTTTCAAGGACTGCAATCTCATCTTGGATGCAACTTTCCACGGCCCCAGCCATAAAGTCACCAATCACGCGATCTAGTGGCACACCACGACCACTGATCAAAATCCCCGTTTGCCCGGTCGCCAAAAAGGAAGACGCAATGCCTCGCGCCTGCGTTCGGGCATGCAATTCCAGCGCCGTATGCATTTTGCCCACCGAGCAGTCCGTACCCACCATGGTCACGACCCGGATGTTTTCCGGCCTGGACTTTTGCATATTGATCACCTGAAACTTGCCCACGCCATACGCTTCCGGATCGCGGACATCCCATAACAGGCAGCCATGCTGCGCGGCCAGCTCGGTCAGCTCCGGCTCCCGACTCAAAAAGAAGTGCAAACCATTAATAATATGTAGCCCCTGCCGCAGGGTTTCTTTCAAAATCTCCAGCCATTCCGGCGGGAGTTGCCCTCCGGCGGGCGCGGTGCCAATCAGCAAGGCTTTCGGGCGTAGCGCCAAGGCTTCCGATAAAGTTGCGACAATAGGGGCTGTACAAGGCAGGCCCGTCACATCCTGAACCGTTTGGCCTTTTTTCGTAGAGTCAATCACCGCCACAATAGGCCACTGCCCGTAACGGATCACCCCCAGCGCCAATTTGGATTGCGATTCCCCAAAACACCCTTCGGACAAAACCAGCAAAGGCGTTTCCTTCGGTTCCAGCCTCATCAGATCTCCCTGCGCTTACTTGCAAGCAATATTTTAGCGTTTTCCGCGGGGGAGGACCATAATCCGCTTCAGCACAGGGTAAGGCTCAACCTTGTGAACCCAAATTCACCTCAAATCCGTGGTTTATTTGAAGCCCAGCCAATTTAACCGCTGGTTCCCAAACCAGTCGCAATGCCTTCAATACTGGACACAATCACCCGGTGGTAGGCTTCCAGCAGCGCGCTATCCGACTCGTCTTCCTGAAGGCCGCGATACTTGGCCAACAACTGCACCTGAATATAATTCAAGGGGTCCAAATAAGGTTCTTTCAACTCGATGGCTCTACGAAGCACCTGCACTTCCGGCTCATCCAGCAAGGGACGACCCGTCACTTCGCGAATCATGGCAATTGTCAGATTATATTCCGTCTGAATATCCTCAAAAATCGCCTGCGCCCCGGCAGACTTAGCCAGATTGCAATAATAGCGCGCAATGCTCATATCCGTCTGCCGCAGGATGATTTCACTGTTCTCAAGAATGCTTTCCATAAAATGCCAGTTCCGATACATGGCTTGCAAACGGGCTTTATTACCCGGATCCTGCTGCATGTAATGGCTCAGTGCGCTACCCAAACCATACCACCCCGGAATAATTTGCCGGGACTGGAACCAGCGAAACACCCAGGGGATCGCCCGCAAATCGCTGACAGACTGAATATTATGCCGATGCGTTGGACGAGAGCCGATTTTGACCAGTTCCACCTCTTTGGGCGTAACCTGGGCGAAATATTCCAGAAAATCAGGATTTTCGTGAACCAGACTATTGTATTTCCGCCGCGCCAATTCGGATAACTGACTGGCTGCCGCTTCCCATTCCGCCTGCTGCACCGGATCAATATCAGTGGGTTCCAGATTCTTCTGAATCATGGCGCTAAGCAGATTCTCACACCGCGCCTGCGCGGTTTCCGGCACGTTGTAATAACGAGAAAGCACCTCACCCTGCTCGGTCAAATCCTGTCCATACTGTACCGTACCCCGCGGCAGCGCCTTAACCGCCCGATGCGCAGGACCACCGCCACGCCCCAGAT
>DATNQC010000194.1:0-2742 GCA_036702885.1 Oculatellaceae cyanobacterium
GTAGCTAAGCGCTCCGGGGCAATTACGTGGAACGCTTGAAGTCCAGGTTCGCCTTGCGCAATCGGATGTTCTTCGGGGTAACTTCCATCAGTTCATCCTGCTCGATGTAGTCCAGACCAAATTCCAACGTAACTTCAATGGGCGTCTGGAGCACCTCCATCACATCCGCGGTGGCGCTGCGCATGTTGGTCAGTTTCTTGGTCTTGCACACGTTCAGCACAAGATCCTGTTGGCGGTTGTGTTCACCCACAATCATGCCCTTATACACCGTTGTTCGTGGCTTGATAAAGAATACACCTCGATCTTCCGCGTTCTTGAGCGCGTAAGAAGTCGCTTCTCCCGGTTCGCTGGCAACCAGCGAACCATTCCGCGCCGAACCGATATCGCCCACCCAAGGCCGAAATTCGCTAAAGGCATGGGTCATCATGCCCTGCCCTTTCGTCAGACGAATAAATTCACTGCGGAAACCCAGCAAGCCGCGGGAAGGAATGCTGAATTCCACCACGGTGCGCCCGCCCATGCTTTCCATGTGACGAATTTCACCCTTGCGCTGACAGAGCCGCTCAATGCAGCTTCCTGTCATTTCATCCGGCACGTCAAAAATCAGCTCTTCAAACGGCTCATAGAGCTGGCCGTCAATTTCCCGCGTCAGAACTTCGGGCTTACTGACCTGGAATTCATAGCCTTCCCGGCGCATAGTTTCAATTAGAATGCTCAAATGCAGCTCACCGCGGCCGCTCACGATAAAGCTATCCGCCGTATCGCCTTCCTCCACGCGAAGGCTGATATTGCTCTTAGCCTCTTTCCAAAGCCGGTCGCGCAACTGGCGCGAGGTTACAAATTTTCCTTCCTGACCTGCCAACGGGCTGGTATTGATGGAAAAGGTCATCTTGAGCGTGGGTTCTTCAATGTTAATGAGCGGCAATGCCTCCGGATTGGAGGGATCGGTAATGGTTTCACCAATCTGAACTTCCGGGATACCCGCCACCGCCACGATATCCCCAGCTTCGGCCTGTTCAATCTCAATCCGCTTCAACCCCTGGAAGCCATAGAGTTTGGTCACGCGGTGCTGGCTCAGCTTGCCATCTCGCTGGTACAAACCGACCATTTGCCCGGTTTTGATGATGCCCCGCTTGATACGGCCAACGACAATCCGCCCCAGGTATTCGTTATAGTCCAGGGTGGAAACCTGAAGTTGCAGCGGGGCTTCTTTATCACCCGGCGGCGGCTGAATGTGCCGGATAATCGCATCCATAAGCGGCTTCAGGTTGTGGGTTGCCGGATCCAGCGGCTCATTTTCCAAGCTGGAGGTCCCAGCAAGACCGCTGGCATAGACGACCGGAAAATCCAGTTGGCTTTCATCAGCCCCCAGTTCAATAAAAAGATCAATCACCTTGTCAATCGCACGCGGGGGGTCGGCCGCCGGGCGGTCCACCTTGTTGATGACCACCAGAATCGTGAGTCCCAACTCCAGCGCCTTACGCAGAACGAAACGTGTTTGCGGCATGGGGCCTTCCACGGCGTCCACAATCAGCAGTGCCCCATCCACCATGGTCAACACCCGCTCCACCTCACCGGAAAAATCCGCGTGTCCCGGCGTATCCAGGATGTTGACTTTATAATCGCCATACGGAATCGCCGTGTTCTTGGCCAGGATGGTAATCCCACGCTCCCGCTCCAAGTCGTGGCTATCCATTGCACGTTCTGCAAGCTGTTCGTTGTCTCTTAAAATACCGCTTTGGCGGAACATGCTGTCCACCAGCGTTGTTTTTCCATGGTCAACGTGCGCGATAATGGCGATGTTACGGATTTTCTCGTTGAGAATCACATTGGGAGCCTGGGGTGATGCGGTCATGGTTGGTTTCCACTGCTTGATGAGAGGGGGATCGTCTTGACACTCGTGCTTCGGAAAGAAGCGGATTTGTTCATTGTTTCCGAATCGCCAGCCAGTGTCAAACCACCAATCGCCCGATTCCGCCGAGGTTAACATTCAAGCCCTCCCTATAGCATTGAAAAAGTCTTACGTGTACGTTATGCTTTAAGCGGTTACCGTAATGGTGCGGCTTCAAATGCTTATCAATAAGGATCCCACTATGGCAGAGACAGTTTCGACACCCCAAACCGGCGCTATCATTGATGTGACGGAAGCAGCGGCAAACAAGGCCAAAGAAGTCCTCAAGGATTCGTCCAACCAGGGGATTCGCGTCGCTGTGGTCGGTGGCGGTTGCGCCGGATTGCAATACGACCTCAAACCCGTCGAAAAGCCGGACGAAGGGGACATTATTCTGGAATTTTTTGGCGTTCCGTTTTACATCCACCCCATGGTGGTGCCTTACCTCAAAGGAACAACCATCGACTTTTCCAACGCGTTAATGGACGGCGGGTTCAAGTTCAAAAACCCCAATGCCACCAGTTCTTGCGGCTGCGGCACGTCGTTCGGCATCTAGCGCGGCCTATTCTTCATCCATTTAATCCCAAAAGGAGCGCGCATGGGTCTTTTAAGTCTTTTCAGAAAAAAGGAGACATCTTCAATGGAAACCAAGCCTGAACAATCCGTTGCCGCAGAAGCATCGGCTGAAAGTACCGAAAACGTGCCGGTGGATCGCGAAAAAGTCACCCAGGTGCTCAACATGCTGCGCCCCTACCTGCAAGCAGACGGCGGGGACGTGGAACTGCTTGACATTACGGATGACGGCGTCGTTCAACTCCGCCTGCAAGGCGCTTGCGGCAGCTGCCCCAGCT
>DATNQC010000216.1:0-4834 GCA_036702885.1 Oculatellaceae cyanobacterium
TTAAACGCTCAGCCCGGAGTTTGATTTGATGCGGTGATTCTTCCCCTGCGACATACAGCACGGATTTTCCTTGTTCGCCCACTTTGGATGCCATTTGCAGCATGAGCGTCGATTTTCCAATGCCGGGATCGCCACCGATGAGCACGTACCCACCTGGCATGACGCCGCCCCCCAGCACGCGATCCAGTTCCGGAAAGCCAGAGGTGAATTGCGCGACATGTTCCATAACGACTTCAGACAGGGGGATGGGCTGCTGAGATTCGGACTGGTCCAGCAAACTTCGCGTGCGGAAGGTGTCTGTTTTCGCCTTCACGCTGACCTGCTCGGTGAATACGTTCCAGGCCTGGCACTCAGGACACCGTCCCAAATAGGACGGTGAAACATACCCGCAGGCAGAGCAAAGATAGGAAACCTTATTCCGCGCCATAATCCCTTGATTTTATCGCTCAGGAACTGCCATTAGCCTTATTCTAGCAGTTGCCCGCGTTTAAAGGAAATGCTGCCGGTTCCCGAACGTTTCCCGATCCGGATAGACGTCGTCATAATCATCCAGAATCACGACATCTTCCGCATCCTGATACAATGCGCGAAGGCCGGGCGGCAGAGTTTCCTGCTGAGATGGGCGCAGTGATTCATGTTCACCTTTTTTCGCTTGCAGATACCGCATATGGAGCGGTTCTCTGCGATGGATAAATTCTCCACCACCCGCATCTTCAGAATAGCCTGTGGTCTCCCAAGAGGCAGATTGCGTCGACTCTGGAACTTTATCAGCCAGTGGTTTCGGGCGAATAGCGCGTTCAGCAGAATGGGTTTCCAGCTTCAATCTTTCGCCGGCGCCGGAGCGGGAGCCAAGGCGAGAGAATACAGGTTCTGTCCAGCTCGATTGATTTTCAATTTCTCGCCAACCTCTGTCGGATTCCGGCGCCATGCGTTTGGATACCTGCTCCATCAGGTTGTCCAGTTCCGACATGGGTGGTCGACTGCCGTGGTTGTCCGTCAAGTCCTGAATCAGGGTCACGGTGTATGGACTGGTGGCCAGAATCAGGTAATGACCGCCAATTTCCACCAGATGAAGCTCTTTATCCTTGCCCAGGGGTGAGGAAGTGATGACGTTGAAACGGGCATCCTTCCATCCTTGGGGGAGTTGCGGTTTGGTTGGCCGATTCAATTTTTTGAGACCCAGCAAGTCTGTTGATTCATCTGGTGTCCGGTTAAACTTTTCGGCCCACTTCGGCAAAACCCAGCGGGTAAAGGCAAAGAACAGCCCCAATACCGTTAAAAGCCCAATGCCCATTCGCCAGGCAAGCCCGGAAGGCGTCAAGCCATTCGATTGAGATTGTTCGGCATCCAGAAAAATAGGCAGGTTTTCTTCATCACCAATTTTTTCCAGTGCTGGCTCTGTGGCTGTGACGGGTACTTGTTCGTCGTCAGGGTTAGCAACAGGCAGTTGCTCATCAGGGAGTTCCGGTGCGACTGGCGGAGCTGCTTTTTGCGCAGGCGGTTTTGCTGCCGGTTTGGCAGGCTTGGAAACCGCTTCTTTGACGGGCAGCTTGATGACCTTTTGGGAAGGCGTTTCGCTTGGGGCGATGGGTTGAGTCGACTGGGCAGTACTAACAACGGTGGCCTGCGGTTTTGGAGGTTCCGGTTTTTCTGCTTCCACAGGCTTGGGGCTTTCCGGGACGGGCGCCGGGGGCGTTGCAAGCGCAGAGCCGTCTGCTTGTAGCGCCAGAAGGAGTAAGCAGCACAGCAATAATTTCCCGCCCTTATCGGACGTTATGCGATTAGAGCTTTTGAATGAACCCATCAGGTTTATGACACGCCTCTCAATACCACTGGTATTGTAGCTTATTATACCGGAACCCAGGCAGATTGTATTTGCTTCAACCTCTTCCAAGGATGAATCGACATTTAACCTCCTGAGGCGCATTTTTTCTGCGTCAATGCGCCGCTCGGCCTTGCCTAAACTCCTGGCCTGCGCTGCTTTTTCCGTGAAGCGGCATCTTCGAAAAGCGAAATGTCGTTCGCCCTAGGGTAGGGCCGTTTTTGCCGCGTAAGGTTGAGAACCTTCAAAATAATCCAGTATTCTTCTCTGGGAGCGCTTTATCGCCAAGCCAGGTGGCAATCCTTTCGCCAGGCTTTGGTGTTCTGCCCCAACGGATTCCGTTAATAGCGAATCCCTCTGCCACACCGATGATCCGTTTCAGTGCCCAAACGCTGATTCTGCTAGAGGGGATATTCCTGTCCGCCAATCTGTTTGACGAAAACCTGACCGGTCGCCAGGACAAAACGCAGCGTTCTGGATTTGTTGCCGCCGGTATCCTTCTTGGCCACCGTTAGCCCGGCTTGGGCAAGGGCGGCTTCAACGGCGGCTATGTTACGGGCGCCGACATTCAGGATGTTTCCGGAGCCGCCGCCAAAGTTGAATAGCTGTGAACCACCGGCAATGCGGATGACGCAATTTTTAATGCTGCCGCCTTCCTGCTCAAAGGCTTCCAGAATCTTGGGTATGGCTTGATCTGCAAACTTGGCGGGAAGATTGGGTGCTCCCGGAATGGCGGTGGGTGAAGCCATCGCGCTTTCCGGCAGAACGATATGCGCAGCGCCGCCCAGCTTCTTGACGGGATCGTAAATGACCACGGCCAACCCAGTCCCGATATTGGGCACCATAAAGACCTGAGCCTTGTTGCTGCTGAGCTTCAGTTCGCCTAATCCGACTGTATCCGTCTGCTGCATGGTCATGTCGGGTTATGCCTCCTGCGTCAACGAATCCGCCAGGCTCTGGATGATATGGCCCAGATCGGCCAATTCACTGAGCATGTGTTCCAGATAGGCGTCATTGACTTTGATGCCAGCCTTGTGCAAGGCATCGACGTCCAGGTTGTACATCAGGCCTTCGCAGCCGTTTCCGCGTCCAATCATATGAGTAAAGACGTCCGCAAGGTGGACGATGGTGATGAGTTTTGCTTCCACCGGCTGAATGAGTGGTGGTAAGTTTAACGGTTTGTGGTGATGCTTAATGACATTAACCAAGGTCGGCGGCAGGTTCCATTTTTCTGCAACGCGTGTGCCGACAAGAGAGTGGTTAAAACCAAGAACCCGCTCTTCGGCATCGACAAAATCAATCTGCTCACTGACGCTGATTTGCTCGATCTCCGCGTAGTTTGCACCAACCGCTTCACCCAGCACCAGTTTACCAATATCTCTCAGCAGCCCTCCTGTAAAAGCCAGCTCCGGATCGGGAAGTCTTTCCCGCTGTGCGATGTGGCGTGCGTAAACCGCGCACGTCAGGGCGTTGTACCATAAATCTCCCGCCTGAAGCCCATAACCAGGCACCGGACGATCCAGCGCCACTTTGGCGATAATGGTGTATACCATGCTCTTGAGGGTTTTAAAGCCCAGGATGGCCACGGCTTCTTTCACCGTGGCGATTCGGCGGGAAAAACCGTAGGCGGCGGAGTTGCATAAGCGGAGCACCTGGCTGGTCAAACCGGCATCGATTTTGATCACGGATGCGAGCTTTTCAGCGCTGGTGTTCTCATCTTCCAGCATCTGGCTGACGCGCATGGCCGCTTGGGGGAGTTCCGGAAGTTTTTCAACTTTCGCGACAATCTCCGCAAGAGAGAGCTTGGACATGATCCACCTTCAAGGCGTTGGTTATTCTGTATTCCATCTTAAAAGAGATCGCGTGTTCCGTGGGGAAAGATCACCTGGTTGACTGAGAAGCATTGCTCTTGACAGTCCGCCTATAATGATAAGGTGCGTCTCCGGTGGTCAAAGCGGAAACACGCCGGGTTTGCTGTCTGGTTTTGTTGAGGAATCTTGATTACATTTCTCAAAGTTTCTTTTCAAACCGCGCGGCTTCAGAAATAATAGACGGAAGCACGATTGCAGGGTAACGCACCCCAGCCCGCCCGGCACGGAGTTAGATTTTGTTGATGACTTAGGGGATTTTTATGGATTTCATGGATCACAATTCGCAGTATGGAGAGAATTCCCTCTTTTCAAGCGGGGGTGCGAATCCCGCGCGTTTGCGTGCCACCATTAAGGTTGTTGGTGTTGGCGGTGGCGGTAGCAACGCGGTTAACCGGATGATCCGCAGCGGCATGAGCGGCGTCGAATTCTGGGTGATGAACACCGACGCGCAAGTTGTGGAAATGGCTGCCACTGAAAAACGGGTGCAGCTTGGGCAAAAAATCACCCGCGGTTTGGGCGCCGGTGGAAACCCTGCAATTGGTATGAAAGCGGCTGAAGAAAGCCGTGATGAAATTATCGCCGCCCTGGAAGGTTCGGACATGGTGTTTATCACCGCCGGTATGGGTGGTGGCACGGGGACCGGCGCTGCTGCCGTAGTGGCTGGTCTGGCTCGAGAAATTGGCGCATTGACCGTGGGGGTGGTGACCCGCCCGTTCACTTTTGAAGGTCGTCGTCGTCAGCAACAGGCGATTCAGGGCTTGGAAAGCCTGAAGGAAAACGTGGACACGCTGATCGTGATCCCGAACGACAAATTGCTGGAGGTTGTGGAACGTCGCACCTCCATGCAGGAAGCCTTCCGCATTGCCGATGATGTGCTGCTGCGCGGTGTTCAGGGTATTTCCGATATCATTACGGTGCCCGGTCTGATTAACGTGGACTTTGCCGATGTGAAAGCCGTGATGAGCCTCTCTGGTTCCGCCATCATGGGTATCGGTAAAGGCTCCGGCGAAGGCCGCGCGCTGGAAGCCGCCAGAATGGCCGTCAACTCACCGCTGCTTGAAACCTCCATTGAAGGCGCAAGCGGTGTCATCTTCAACGTAACCGGCGGTCCTGACATGACGCTGCACGAAGTGAACGAAGC
>DATNQC010000225.1:0-5660 GCA_036702885.1 Oculatellaceae cyanobacterium
GATCAGGAGCGGGATGAGGCGGAAGCACAGGAGTTCAAGGAATTCCTGAGTAACCTGAAGGCCTCTGACTTCAAGTTCCCTGGCGATATTGAGTCGAACCAGTAAGCTTGCTATCCAATAACGAATAGCCTTTTTGGAGGAGTCTGTTGGTGTTCCGGTAGCTGCAGTGTTTGTGCTCGGACTTGGTTTGACCAATCATAGCCAGAGTCGTGATCTTTGAATGGGAGGTCAACATCATCGAGCCAATGGTGGAAAAACATTTGGGCTTGAGAACTTGCTGAGAAGAATTTCCTCATTTGTTCTAACCCATCAGGTACGGAGGCTACAAGCCCCATCCAAGGGTCTACGATGATAGCATTTCGACCCCATGTCTCCGGCTGAGTTAATTCAGCATTTGGATCTATCCCCAGCACCAGGAAGGTATGGTCCTTCCACGGTGCTTTTAAAATGTTGCGCCTCTCTTTTGCATAATGTTCCAGCTCTTTGGGTTCTACCAGGTCCATTCCCACAATCGCAAAATTTGTAACGCCTTTTTTATCCTTCAGGAATTTAGCGGCCAAAACAGCCTGTTCACCACAATTTCCAAAGCGACTTTCTTTGCAGAGTTTGGCAATGCCCTCTACAAATTCATCGACGCTATGCACTTCTATTTCGTAAAGCCTCCGACGAAAGCTTGTTGCAATGATGTTCAATTCATCCAAGAGCGTTTGATGTCGCACTATACTCGCCAAAACATCCTGGGTTTGTTCCGGTTGGTTTGCTAATTGCTCCACTATTGCCGCATGATGGGTGCTTGAGCGTAAGCCTAGACTTTGAACTGCCTGCACAGCCTCTTTGCCTAATGTCAGTAGCTTTGTTTTATCCATTGGTTGCACGGAGGGAGAACCCACAAGAAGCACCCCATCCCTGAGTGAGGATGGGTGCGGTTGGTGATGATTGGCTCCGAACCTAATCGCGTTGAAAAGGCATAAAGTGGGTAAGAGGTGAGCATAAATATGCAGGGATGTTGGAAAGGTGGTGAACGAGAGTGTGGTTAATGTAATAACGCAGCGCAAATGGATAATGTGCTAGAAGGCTCAGCTAGGCGACTTGGTATTATAATGGTGCGGAAAGTTGATGAGGCAATCCATGAGCCCCAGAGCAAGGAAAAATCCCCAGGAAGCGGTCGATGCGGGGCAGCAGCGGCTGGACTTTTCCGCCGTGGTTGCAACTTCCAGCCTGGCTGCGGAACAGCCAATGTCTTATACGGTTTCCGAATTGACGGCGCTGCTGACGGAAACAATAGAATTGCACCCGGTTTTGGGGCGTCCCGTCGTGGTGCGGGGGGAATTATCGAATGTCAAACGTTCCTCCCGCGGGCATGTGTATTTCACGCTCAAGGATGACGAAGCGGCCATTGGGGGTATTTTATGGGCTAGTACAGCCAATCGGCTGGCCTTTGAATTGAAAGATGGCTTGGAAGTCTTTTTGACAGGGCGTTTGGAAATTTACAAACCCAGCGGCACTTATTCTATTGTGGCTTCCAAAATGGAGCCGGTTGGCGTGGGTGCCTTGCAGTTGGCCTTTCTGCAAATTAAAGCCAAACTGGAAGCCGAAGGCCTGTTTCTGCCGGAATATAAAAAGCCCATTCCTGAGTTCCCGGAGCGTATCGGGATTGTGACATCGGCTACCGGTGCGGTGATTCACGATATGCTGCGGGTGATCCGTCGGAAAAACCCCCTGGTGCATGTGCTGCTTGCGCCCGCCAAGGTTCAGGGTGAAGGGGCTGCGCTGGAAATTGCCCAGGCCATCCGGGAATTGAACCATCCTTCCTATCAGTTGGATGTGTTGATTGTGGCGCGTGGCGGCGGCTCTTTTGAAGATTTATTCTGCTTTAGCGAGGAGCCGGCGGTGCGGGCCGTTTTTGAAAGCCGGGTGCCGATTGTCACCGGGATTGGTCATGAGCCGGATTTTTCCCTGTGTGACGCGGCGGCGGACTATTCCGCTTCTACGCCCACAGCGGCTGCAGACTGGGCCGTGCCGGATATACAACTTTTGCGGGAAATGCAGGCGGAACGGACCAAGGAACTACTGGAGCACATGATGGAGCGCTTGCTGGAATGCGAGCAAACGCTAGATATGAACGCCACCCGCTTGATTGAATTGCATGCTGCGCAACTGGAGGGGTTCCGGCAAAAGCTGGAACAGCGGCAGGAGCGCATGCTGTCCCAGTTTGAGTTGTGGTTCCAGAAGAAAGAACAATCGCTGGCCCAGGTGGCTGCTACGCTGGAGGCGTTTAGCCCGCTCAAGACCCTGGCGCGCGGATATGCCATTGCCACCGGGAAAGGCGGGCATGTGGTGAGCCGGGTTGCGCAAGTGCAGACGGGAGACTCCCTGACGATTCGGGTGAGCGATGGCGTGATTGAAACGGATGTGAAACAGATTGCAAGGAGCGTGGAACATGGCGCATGAGAAAACACCGACCTTTTCTGAATCCGCGGCGGCGCTGGATGAAATTGTAGAGCGATTTCGTTCGGAGTCGCTACCGCTGGAAGAGGCGCTGAAGCTGTTTGAGGAAGGCGTGGCGCATGTGAAAATCTGCCAGGCCAAGCTCTCGGATGCCCGCGGGCGAGTGGATGAACTCGTGAAAACGCTACAGGAAGACGGCGAATCCATTACTCGGCCTTTTGATGCATAGTAGAGGCCTGTGGTTGTAGCGCAAATCAGTATTTGGGATGGGAGCGTTTGGCAGTGAGAGACTATCTTTTGGTTTTTGACCACGGAACAACAAGTATCCGGGCCTGTGTCATGGATCGCGTGGGGCAAATTGTCGCCCGCGCCCAGCGTCAGTTTCCGCAGATTTACCCTCAGCCGGGCTGGGTGGAGCATGACGCCAATACGTTGTGGCAAATTACGCTGGAAGTTGCCCGTGAAGCGCTGGCTCAGCAGGGCATTGGCTGGGGGAGTATCGCCGCAGCGGGAATTACCAATCAACGGGAAACGGTTGTTTTGTGGGACAAAGAGACAGGGGCGCCGGTTCATCATGCGATTGTCTGGCAATGCCGACGGACAGCGGATTTTTGCGAGGCGCTGAAGCGGGCTGGACATGCAGCGCGCGTGGCGCAAAAAACCGGTTTGATTATTGACGCATACTTTTCGGCCTCCAAAATTCGCTGGCTGCTGGAACATGAGCCAAAAGCCAGGGAACTGTTGGAAAAAGAGCGCTTACTGTTTGGAACGGTGGATTCCTGGATTTTATGGAAGCTTAGTGGTGGTCGGGTTCACGTGACGGATTTCACCAACGCGTCGCGCACGATATTGTTTAATATTCATGAGCGGCGCTGGGATGCTGAATTGCTGGAACTGTTTGGCATTCCGGAGTCGATTCTGCCAGCCGTCAAGCCATCCAATGCTGTGTATGGCGTGATTGATCCCCAATTCACAGAGGGTGTTGAGGTTCCCTTGGCTGGGAATGCAGGCGATCAGCAGGCGGCGCTTTATGGGCAAAAGTGCTGGGCGGCAGGCACGGCGAAAAGCACATACGGGACGGGCGCTTTTTTGGTAATGAATACTGGGCAGGAGGCTGTACAGTCCCAAAAAGGACTGTTAACAACGCTGGCTGCGGATGCCGCCGGTCAGCCGGCTTTTGCGATGGAAGGCTCCGTGTTTTTTGCGGGTGCGACGCTGGAATGGCTGCAAAAGAAGCTCAACGCTTTTTCCAAGCCTCAGGAAATCGATGGTCTGGCCTGTAGCCTGAACAGCAACGATGGCGTGTATCTGGTGCCGGCGTTTGCGGGACTGGGCGCGCCGTATTGGAACGCGGAAGTGCGGACGGTCATTAGCGGTGTGACGCAGGACACCGGCCCGGCGCACTTAGTGCGCGCGGCGCTGGAGGCCATGGCGTATCAGACCAGGGAGGTGTTGGCGGTCATGCGGGCAGAAGCCAATTTGCCACTCAACGCCTTGCGAGTGGATGGCGGAGTGACGCGCTCCGCTTTCCTGATGCAGTTTTTGGCAGATATTCTGGAAATTCCTGTGGAACGGACGGATGACGCGGAATTGACCGCCAAGGGGGCGGGCTATCTGGCCGGGCTGGCGGTCGGGTTCTGGAAGAATCCCGAAGAAATTCGGCAACTGCCGGAAGCGACGGAACGCTTTGATCCACGCATGAGCGCCAATCAGCGGGACGCGCTGCTTACCGGCTGGCATTTGGCTGTCCGACGGGCGTTGGTGTCGTAGTCTCTGTCAATGCGTTGAAGCCGCTGGGAGACTCTCCCGCAAAAGACGGACTTGGTGCGTTCTGTGTGCGCGTTATAATGGACAATACTTTCACTCCCCCATAACCGTGGAAAGCACAGCCATGAACCCCGATGCCCTGCTTGATGCGCCAGATGCGCATTCCGCCTCCCAGAAACCGATGGAAAAAGTCGCCCTCCTGGATTGCGGCGCCCAGTATACCAAGGTGATTGATCGCCGTGTGCGGGAATTGAACGTGGATACCGAGATTTTTCCGGTGGATGTTCCAGCATCTCAGTTGAAAGGGCGGTTTTCAGGGATTATTTTGTCCGGAGGGCCGAACAGTGTTTATGAAGAAGGCGCTCCACAGTGCGATCCGGGTATTTTTGACCTGGGAATTCCGGTTTTGGGAATCTGCTATGGGATGCAGTTGATGAACCGGCATTTCGGCGGGACGGTCTTGCCTTCTCCCACCAAGGAATATGGGGAAACAGAGGTCACGATCCAGCCGTCCTGCTTGCTGTTTGACGGGCTGGAAGAAAAGCAGCACGTTCTGATGAGCCACGGGGACAGCGTTGGGCAACCTGCTCCCGACTTTGAAGTGGTGGGCCGTTCCATTGATACGCACCATCACGAAGTGGTGGCGGCCATCCAGAACGTCAAGGCCCGGTTCTATGGCGTTCAGTTCCACCCGGAAGTGGAGCTCAGCGTCAATGGCGGCAAGATGCTGGAGAACTTCCTGTACAAGGTGTGCGGCCTGACCGGTGGTTTTGTGCTGGATGACCGGCTGGAGGTGGTGCTGGAAGGTATCCGGCAAAAGGTGGGTGATAAAAAGGTTTTCGTGCTGGTCAGTGGCGGTGTGGATTCCAGCGTGACTGCCGCGCTGCTGGTCAAGGCGCTTCGGCCAGACCAAGTCTATGCCGTGCATATCGACTCCGGGATGATGCGGCACCAGGAAAGCGATCTGGTGTGCGAAGCGCTGCAGGCCATTGGGCTTAAGCACATGGAGCGCATTGACGCGGAAGAAATCTTCCTGAATGCGACAACAGACATTGACGGGCAGACGGTCGGCCCGCTGTGCCAGGTTACCAACCCCGAACATAAGCGGCGCATCATTGGCGACGTGTTCTATCACCTGGTGACGGATGCGATTCGTCGTAGTGGCTTGGATTTGAATGAAACCTTCATTGCGCAAGGCACGCTGCGACCGGATTTGATTGAAAGCGGCAACCGGGAGATCAGCGCACAGGCTCATACGATCAAGACCCACCACAACGATGTGCCGCTGATTCAGGAGCAGCGCAAGAAAGGGCTAATCATTGAGCCGAATCGGGATTGGCACAAGGATGAGGTCCGCAAGATTGGACGGATGCTGGGTTTACCGGAAGAACTCGTGATGCGCCATCCATTTCCGGGACCAGGCTTGGCGATCCGCGTGCTTTGCA